>JAWOCO010000373.1:0-11134 GCA_046483765.1 Alkalispirochaeta sp.
CAGGGTAAAGGCGACCACGAAATCTGGTTCTCCCCTGTTAGCCATAAGCACTTCCCCGTGGACGGAAACATAAAATCACGGCATACGGCCAACGCTGTTTTGCGGCAAGCGGGACTTCCAAAACAGTTTTAGCAGCGGTCGACCTATTTCTCGACCGACCTTGATTACCTTCCGTCCGGGGGGACCTCTGGCTGGGGAACACCCCCGATGCCTCTACTGTTCCCCGCCCGCGAGTCTTTCCGTGAAGACGGTGATGTACCGCTTGACAACGATTGAGAACCTACCCGGCGATTGATTCCACCGGAGGCGTCTCCGTATAATCACTGGATGCTTGACCAAAGTGCGATCGATCAATTGAGGCGCCTCATCTTTTCGGTGGTCGTACCCAGACAGATCATCCTGTTCGGCACGCAAGCCACTGGCCGAGTCAGCGAGGATAGCGACATCGACGTCTTGATTGTCGTGGGTGACGACACCGCTGACCTTCGTCACCTTCGGCAGTCACTGCATATTCAGATTTCTGCTTCAGTGTCGCTCCCGTGTGATGTCCTCGTCGAACGGGAATCCACATTCGCTCAACGCAGCGAACTCCCGACACTCGAACGTTCAATCAAAGAAACCGGCACGACACTGTATGCAGCTTAGAGATGTGGTCCACGAGTGGGTCTTAAAAGCCAACCGAGACGCTGAGTCAGCTCAGTTTCTCCTGGCTATTGTCCCTCCGCCCTTGGAGATCATCGGGTTCCCCGCGGAACAAGCCGTGGAAAGAATCTAAAAGCCGTAATTGTCAGTAAGGGTTTGATCCTCCCCGCACCAACGATGCGTTGAACAGGTTGGGTTCAATTTCAAACAGGTGGAACTATGCGCTCGTTTGACACCGTGTGCCGTTGATCAAGTGTCAGCAGGCAAATCCGCGGAGTGAACGGACCGACAGATCTCAGGAAGCTATATCATGCTGCTTGATCTTCCGGAGTTCCTCCCCTTTCTCTTCCATCAGCGTTTCGAGATCATACCGGCTCTGCATGTTCAGCCAGAATCCGGGTGTTGTTCCAAAAAACCTGGAGAACCTAATCGCGGTGTCGGCGGAAATCCTTCTCCGTCCCTTGATAATCGCGTCTATTCTGGGAGGATCCACGAAAATCCCCTTGGCAAGGGCATGGGGCGTTATCCCCAGCGGACCGAGAAACTCTTTTTTCAAAACCTCACCCGGTGTGGATAGCTCTATCAAATCCCGTTTCACTTCGGTCACCCTTCAGAGCTTCCAAACGGTTACCCGGTGGGATCCGCAAATCCCCGCGTGGACGAGGCGGATTAAGAGTGGTGTCAGATGAACGAACAGCTATTTCAACGATGTGCGGCTTGAAAGCGGATCGTGTACATAGTCGAAATTTGCCTGGCGATTGATTACACGGGCGGCGTCACCGTACAGTCAAATAGGGTGCTCGACCAAGACTTGATCGATCAATTGAGGAGCCTCATCCTTTCGGTGGTCGCACATAAACAGATCATCCTTTTCGGCACGACACTGTATGCAGCTTAGCGATGTCGTCCATGAGTGGCGAAGGGCGATCCACCGGTAAAGTCGGAGGATCTCACTGCGGAACTCAGCTCACCGACATCGGACGGATTTTCTCGATTTCGCTCGCGTTCTCAAGGAGTGTTTCTTCGAGATCATAGGCGGTCTGCAGGTTGATCCAAACTCGAGCCGATGTGCCGAAGAACTTTCCGAATCGTACGCGTCTGCGTCCAGCGGTTTCCTGGTGGGACACGTAGATCCTCCAACAGGCCTGCACTGTCCACCCAGCACAACTTCTTACGAGCGTTTCGCTGAATATGCGGGGGAAGACTTCCAGATCTTAGTCCGTTGAGCACAGCTTCTGTCGCGCGATTGGCGAAATCCCGGAAGCGAAGTACCGGTTTTCAATTCATAGACGCGGAAAATGCTTCCACCGCCAGTTCTGGAATTTCGAAACGGACTCCTTTTCCAGCGCCGTACCGATCTCGGAGCCGCTGGGGTTGTTTTCCCTCCACTGATCCGCTCTCATTCGCATTAAAGACCGCATCAAAGACTGCATCAAAGACTGCATCATATGATGTATACTGTGATGCCGGAGGCTGCAATACGGACAACCGTCACCATCGACGACCAGATCCTCAAGAAAGCGGAAGAACTCACCGGCATCACCGAGCGCTCGCGGTTGATCCGCCACGGCCTGGAAGCGCTCATACAGCGGGAAGCTGCCCGGCGTCTCGCGCGCCTCGGCGGAACGATGCCGGACTTCGAGGATATCCCGCGGCGGTGGCGATGCACCCCTACGTCATCGGAGAGCTCGCCTGCGGCACGCTTACTCATCGTGCGCGGACACTCTCGGACTTTGGGCGCCTTCCGCACGTGGTCCGCGCCTCCGACGAGGAAATCCTCACGCTCATCGAACATCACGCCCTCATGGGACGCGGTGTCGGGCTGGTAGACGTGCACATCCTGGCGTCAACGTTACTCACCCCGGAAACACGACTCTGGACACACGACAAACGCCTCGCCCACATCGCCGGCGAGCTTCTGGTCGCCTATCAGCCCACACCCTCCGAGGACGCATGACGACCCAGGAGGGGAAAGAACATGCGCGGGGCCGCGAATCTTTTCGGCTGTCACACCGACCCTTCGCGCGTATCGAGCCCCCGGACACGGCGGTCGCCTAGTTGCTGAGCTGCCAGACTGTGCGACCCTCGCGGTCGATGTAGCCGAACACTCCCGTGGAGAAGTCGCCCTCGGCGACGTGGGCAACCGGCCCGGTGAAGGTGTAGGCCCAGTCGAATGACCGCTCGAATAGGTAGTCACCGGTGGTGTCGATATACCAGCGCTCGCCGGAGTCGCGGTCGCCTTCGCGGACCACGGCGATTCCGTCGACAAACTCTGATGCCGCCTGCCACTGCAGCGGGATCGCGTGAGCGCCACTGGTGTCAACGTATCCCCACAGATCATCGCGTTGAACGGGCGCGAGACCGTTCTGGAAACCCCCGATCTGGGCGTAGACGGTGTCTGCGACCAGGCGTCCATCGTGGTCGATTAAACCCCAGTTGCCGGCGAGAACCATGAACAGATCCGCACCTTCCACGGGTCGGATACGTCGGTAGACGGTTGGTACCCGTGATCGCCCGTCCCGACCGATTACGCCGTGTCGGCGGCTCGACCAGCTCTCGCCGGCACCGACAATCGCAAAACCATCCTGAAAGTCGAGTGCCCAATCGTAGCCGTCCTCGCGCCCGATTACCTCGCCGCTCTCGACTTCGCGGTAGAGGTAACGACCCTCAACTGACATCCGCGCAACACCGTCGCTCACCGAGAGAATCTGATCCGGGGTCGACAAGCGCACCGACAGTTCGCGGTCGAGTGCCCGATACTCTGCTCCACCATCGCCGGTGGGTACGGCAACCGCGACCAGACCATCGCGAAACCGCGAAACGGAGCGATAGGGAAACTCGGTGGGCGCGCCGTCACCGGACCGAATCAGCGCCACGCCCTGATCGCTCTCAACCGCCCAGTAGCCCTCGCCGACGTAGGTTACCTCTTCGTAAACCGGCTCCAGGAGGTAGGCGCCGGTTTGGTCGATGAGACCCCACAGCCCACTTCGACGATCGCCAACTCGCACCGCGGCATACCCGTCCTGAAAGTTTCGCACCGCTCCCCACTGCAGGCCGCCAACCACAGAGCCACTCGGGTCTACAAAGCCCCACCGGCCGGCGCGCATGACGATGGCGAAGCCATTGACGAAGTGGTAGGCACGATCGAAGACGAAGTCGGTAATCTGAACCCCGTCCGAACGCAGGAACGCGCGCTGACCATTGGCGAACAGGCCGAGGCGCACAACGGTATACTCACCCGAGAACGGGTAGACGTGGTCGTAGGTCGTGGGAATGGCGATCTGTCCGTCGGCATCAACGAAGCCCCACAGGCCGTTTCTCAATACGCGGTAGAGCCCCGCGTCCTGCGCGAATACCGGCGCAACGAAAAAAAGAACAAAGAACACACCATACGCAAACCGTTTCATGCACATCCCCCACGAAAACGAGCTTTCACTAGTCTAAGCCAACCAGTAGTGTTTAGGAAAGTGAAGATCGGGTGTCCGGTGCGGGTTAGCCCATTTTCCCAGACGAAGCAGTGTTTTCTTCACGGAAAGGAAACAACGAATTCGCCCGCGTGGGCGGGCAGATTAGCAGTGGTGTCAGTTACGACAATATCTGCTTCAACGATGTACGGCGTGAATCCGGATCGAGTGTATAGTTGAAATCTGCCGGGCGATTGATCACTCAAGGAGCCCCATCGTTTCGGTGGTCGCACCCAGACAGCTCATCCTATTCGGCAACTGCATATTCAGATCTCTCTCTCGCGGGAGAAGCCCGACGTTGAGCGCGCGATGCAGGTCGAATCCGTGTTCTTTGAGCTCCCCCCGTAACAGGTAAGATAGTTTTCGCCGATAGGAGGGCAAAACATCTTGAAGTATTCATCGGCGTTTCGAGATCATACCGGCTCTGCATGTTCAGCCAGAATCCGGGCGTTGTTCCAAAACCCCTGGACAACCTAATCGCCGTGTCGGCGGTAAACTCGCTCCGTCCCTTGATAATCGAGTCTATTCTGGGAGGCAATTTCAACGTCAAAGGCGTAGAGCCCACGAGCACCGACGCCGCAACGAATCATCTCACCGCTGCACTCTCCCACTCTTCGCACCGGCGGCGAGGGCTTCTACTTCCTGCCGGGTAGCGTAATTGACGTCACCGGGAATCGAGTGCGCCAGCGCGCTGGCGGCAACCGCAAAGTCGAGGACCTTCTGCGGATCATCTGCCCGAGCCTCATCGCGATGCGCTGCGATCAGCGCGGCACCGAAGGAATCACCCGCACCGACGCGATCGACAATGGAGGTTATCTCGTACGGGGTATACTCGCCGTCAACGGTGGGGGCGAGATAACTCTTCCCGGCGTTGGCGTCGTAGAGCATGGCGCCCCAGCGGTTGTGCGTTGCCGACACGCTCTCTCGCAGGGTAATTGCCACATATTTGAGTTGGGGATAGGTAGCTATGATTTGCGCGGCAACGGTCTCGTACCGCGCCACATCAAGCGTGCCCGCTTCAACCTCGGTGCCCTCGGCGGAGATTCCCAGGGTGTCCTCCGCATCCGACTCGTTGCCAATCAGCACATCCACGTACGGCAGTATTTCCGCAACCGTGGCGCGCGCGAGTTCCCTCCCCGTCGGCCCGTCTCCCCAGTTCCACAGCTTCTTTCGGAAATTGAGATCGAAGGAGACGGGAATACCCCGTGACCGCGCGGCCTGGACGGCGGCGATCGTCGACTGCGTCGCCTCCTGAGACACGGCGGGCGTGATGCCGGTGGTATGAAACCAGTCCGCTCCGGTGAGAATCTGCGCCCAGTCCCATGCTTCCGGGCCCCGCTGGGAGAAGGCGGTGCGCTCCCGATCATAGATCACCGTGCTGGCCCGCTGGTTGGCTCCCGTTTCAAGGAAGTAGATGCCAAGGCGCGCGTGCGATACCCGCGCGACTGCGTCCACATTGATGCCGAGGCCCTGCAGATACGCGACACACGCCGTCCCGATCGCCGAGTCAGGCACGGCGCCGACAAACTGTGATTGCTCCCCCAAAATCGATAGCGATGAGGCAACGTTTGCCTCGGCTCCACCGAACGTCGCCGCCAGGTGACCGGGCAGCGCCTGAGGGAAACGCTGAAATCCGTCCGTTGCCAGTCGCAGCATGACCTCACCAAAGCACACCACCTTAGCCACCAGACACCTCCTCCACCCGTGCGTGAATCTCACGGGCTCGCGCCTCGATAGTCGACCACCGCTCCTGCTCGATATCACCGGCCGGCGCGATCCAGCTACCTCCAACTGCCGAGACCACATCTATCGCAAGCCACGACTCAAAGGACTCCGCGGTAATTCCGCCGGTGGGCATACAGCTCATGCCCAGGTGGCGATACGGGCCGACCATCGCCTTGAGGTACGCCGGACCCCCGAGGGCAACGGCGGGAAAGACTTTCACGGTGTGGCATCCGAGGCTGAGCGCACGCTCCAGTTCGGTGGGGGTGGCAACGCCCGGGGCGAACGGCAGACCCACCCGATCGGCCGCGGCAATGACCTCCGGATTACAGCCCGGGGCCACGGCAAACGTGGCTCCCGCATCACGAACCTGATCGATGGACGCGGGATCCGTCACCGTTCCCGCGCCGACGCCGATCTGCGGCACCTCGGCTGCGATTCGTCGAATAGCTTCCAACCCCGCCTCACTGCGAAGGGTCACTTCAATCGAAGGAATACCACCGGCAAGGAGCGCCCGCGCCAGCGGAACGGCATGGACGGGATTTTGGATCACCACAACCGGCACAACGCCGGTGACAGGAAATGTAGGTATCATATCTTCGACAATATGGCGCGGTTGTTCTCCTGTCAATATATGAATTATATTTCCATATATGGACAGTACGCCCACTGGTTCGCAATTCAGCTCATCAAGTCTGCGCGTACTCCGGGTGATGGAGACCCTTACCCAGGAACCCGGCATGACGCCTGCCGAAATCGCCCGCACCGCGGACATTGCCCACGCCACGCTGCACCGTATCTTGGCGACGCTCATGGCACACAACTACATCCGGCGCAACGACGAGACCGGCCGCATATACCCCGGCGATGCGCTCACCGCCCTGGCGCGACGGACGGTGACCCGCCAGTCGCTGACTGTCCTGGCAGCCCCCATCGTGAATTCGTTATCACACGCCACGAAGGAAACGGTGCATCTTGCGGAATCACTGAAACTCCATGATCCCGAAACTGCGCGCCTGCGCTATCTGCACAAATGCGAGTCCACCCGGTCCCTGCGAGTCGCCATGCAGTCATCACTGGGTACCGAAATCCCCTGGCACTCCACGGCACTCGGTAAGTCGGTCCTGGCGTCGCTCCCGGATGAGACCGCACGCAGTATTCTCCAGACGCGCACCCTCACCACGTTCACCGCCTCCACCAGGCAGTCTCCCGGTGAACTCATCGACGAACTTCGGCAGGTGCGGGAAACCGGCTACTCCCTCGATCGGGAGGAGAACGAACTTGGGATATGCTGCATCGCGGCTGCCATTCTTGACGGAGATCACCGCCCGGTGGGGGCGATTTCGATCTCCGTGCCGTCCGTGCGTTTCACCAGTGACGCGCTGCCGGTGCTATCGGAGCGGGTGATGGCCGCAGCAACCGATATCTCCCGAAGAATGACAGCGCCATCATTTTCGGCGTAACCTCTGCTTCAGTGCTGAATCATCCGCGTTACCCACGCGCTTACCCCTTTTGACCCATTGCAAGCCATGCTCCCGGGGCGTACCCTGTAGTGCGCCGAAACACACGATAGAAATTTGCCACATCATTGAACCCAACCGCGTACGCCGCCGCTACCACGGAGAGCGCCTGCTCCTTCATGAGGGACTGCGCCCGAGCCACCCGTTCCGCCTGGAGGCTTGTTACGAATGAGTGCCCCGTGCACTGTCGCCATAGTTCCGAAAAACGCCTCCGGGACAAGTTGGTCGCCGCCGCCGCCCGATCCAGCGACCACGGCTCATGCGCGCGGTCACCGATTTCTCGTTCCAGTTTCCGAACGCGTTCCACGGCTTCCAGATGGCGCGGGCGCAGGGACACGCCGTGCAACTCCAGGAGAAACTGGCTAAAGGCCATTTCCAGCTCGATCCGGGTGACGGGACGATACGCCATCGCCACCAGTCTCCGCCACCCTTCTCCGGCATGTGCGGTACTCCCGGACGCAAACACTCGGTGCTCAGAACCGATCCGCCGGCGAATCTCTTTCCACACTGGTTTCCGACCCGGAAAACTGTCAATCGCCGATTGAGAAAACGCCACAACCACTACCGTGGAAGCGCGCTCATCCTGCAGATGGTGCGGAACCCCTGGCGCGAGCCGCCCAGAAGGCGGGCGTGAAAAACGGCGTGGTCCAGGACAAGCTGTGGCTGCCGGGTCTGCGCAAGCTGAAATACCTTATCGACACCGGATTTTTCGGGGAGATTTTTTCCGTCCGCGGAGAGTTTGGCTACTGGGTCTTTGACGGGGTGCACCAGCCCACGCAGCGACCCAGTTGGAACTACCGCGCCGAGGATGGTGGCGGTATCATGGTGGACATGTTCTGCCATTGGCGCTACGTCATCGACAACCTCTTCGGCCCGGTGGCGGCACTCAGCGCCTTGGGGAAAACACACATCTCAGAGCGCCTCGACGAACAGGGGCAGCGCTACACGTGCACCGCCGATGACGCCGCGTATGGAACGTTCGAGCTGCATAACGGCATCGTCTGCCATTTCAATTCCAGCTGGGCCACTCGCGTGCGCCGGGACGACCTGCTCACCCTGCAGGTAGACGGCACCCACGGGAGTGCGGTGGCGGGCCTGCGCGACTGCCTCGTGCAACACGACGCGGAGACTCCCAAACCGATCTGGAACCCCGATATTGATAGCCCCATCGACTTCTTCGAGGGCTGGACCACCATGCCCACCCGCGACCCGATGGATAACGCCTTTAAGGTGCAATGGGAGCAGTTTCTGCGCCACGTGGTAGACGATACCCCCTTCCCGTGGGACCTGATGGAAGGAGCTAAAGGCGTGCAATTAGCGGAAATGGGTCTGCACAGCTGGCAGGAGCGTCGCTGGGTCGAGGTACCGGAACTCGAGTAGCTTCGCGTTTGTCACGGAGCCGCGTGAGCGATGGAAGACCGGGGTTCTGGAAAGGTTCGAGGACCCAGACCATCAACACGAAAGACCATTATGCCACCGAATATGCTCCTATACGGCAGTGAATTAGGTTAACCCGACTACACCCCTGAACCCCGGGGAGCCGATATTTGCAGCATCGGGGTGTCTTCATCCTGCGACCCGCTGCCATGCAGCCCGCCGTTACCGTGCGACCTGCTGCTGCCTTCCAACGTGAAGTAGTCGATCGCGGCTTGCAGGTTGTCCGCCTGGGCGCTGAGCTCCTCGGACATTGAGGCCATCTGCTCGGAGGCGGAGGCGTTCTGCTGGGTCACGTGATCAAGCTGCAGTATCGCTTGGTTCACCTGGTCGGCGCCGTTCGACTGTTCCGCACTTGCCGCGCTGATCTCCCGTAAGAGTTCGGCGGACTTCGCGATTTCCGGGATCAGGTCGTTAATGAGTTTCCCCGCGCGTCCGGCCACTTCGACGCTGTTCTTGGATAGCTCTGCAATCTCCACTGCTGCGTGCTGGCTTCGCTCCGCCAGTTTGCGGACCTCTCCGGCAACCACCGCAAAACCTTTGCCCTGCTCTCCGGCCCGGGCGGCTTCAATGGCAGCGTTCAAGGCCAGCAGATTCGTGTTTCGCGCGATCTCTTCGATGATCGAGATCTTTTCCGCAATTTGGGACATCGCCCCCACCGTCTGCTCAACCGCTTCACCCCCCTGCTGGGCGTTATGCGAGGCACTCTGCGCGATCTTGTCGGCTTGAGCCGCATTGTCGGCGGTCTGCTGGATGTTTGAGGCCATCTGTTCCATCGAGGCGCTCACCTGCTGCACGGAAGATGCTTGCTCACTCGCTCCCTGGGACAACTGCTGCGCGGTGGAGCTCATTTCGCCGCTTCCCGTGGCAACCCCGTCACTCGTGCGCGTTACGTCGGCGATGACCGTCGCGAGTCGGTGCCGCATCGAGTCCATGGTGTTGGTGAGATGGGCCACCTCATCCTTCTCCCCGCTTTCCGTGTGCACCGTCAGGTCTCCGGACTCGATGTTTCCGGCCACTACCTGCAGTTCAGCGATGGGGCGCACGACGCTCCGAATTACCATCAGGAACAGCGGCGCGATAACCAATGCGAAGAGGCCTAACACCGCGGAAATCGCCACGGTTGATATCCGGGAAATCTGTCCTTCGATGCGTCCGGCCACTTCCGACTGCCGGGTTGCCACGTTATCCACGTAGACGCCGGTACCGATCCAAAAATCAGTCCCCGGGATCATTTCCGCATAGGAAACCTTGGGCTGGATACCTTGTCCCGGTTTCTCGAACACGTACTCCACAAAGCCTCCGCCCCCTTCCGCCGCCACCGCAAGCTCTCTGACATAGTAGACTCCGTCTGGGTCGGTAGTATCGGAGAGGTCCTGCCCCTCCAAATCAGGGCGGGGAGCGACGGTGAGCGCGGTAGTGTCCTCGTAAATGAAATAGTACCCGGATTCGTCTTCCTCGAAGCGGATGTTTTCCACCGCTTTTCTCAGGATTTCACGCTCTTCAGCTTCGTTGTCGATATCCGCCACCACATCACCAAGCGCTACCGCCATGCTGTGTGTGGCTACCAGCACCTTCTCTCGCATGCCGTCCATCACGGCAGTACCGGCTTCCTCCGCGGCAAACGCCTCAATTTGCTTCATGCCGGAAAAATAGAACGCCAAGATACCGGCGATAAAGGCGAAGATAATGACGAGTATCGCAAATAGGCGGGCACCCAACTTGAATCGTCTCAGGACCATGGCAACCTCCCCGGTTGAACCGACGGAATCCCTACGCCGGTCACTTCTCAAGTATGAGAGTTGCGCTCAGAAATGCAAGTAACGGACGGTGGCCGCGAGTTCCCGCGTGAAGCCCCGGACCCGATCCATGTCCCGGGTACGCGTTCCGCGCATCCTGGATTAGATTCCAACCCGGCTGAGCCTACACTGACTCCAAGATCCCCTGGAGACGTCTAAAAGAGACCGGTTTCGCCAGAAACCCCGCGGGCTGAATGGCAGAGACTGCGGGATCCTGCTCACGATTGGCGTACCCGGTCATAAACACGATCGGTACGGTACTGAACGTTCGAATCTGGTGGGCAGCTTCTACCCCGTCAACATCACCGGCCAGGCCGATGTCCATGAGAACGACGTCCACCGTATGCTCCCGCAAAAACGCAACCGCCCCTTCTCCGGTGGCTTGTGTGTTAGCAACGTCGTACCCGGCTTTCCGCAGGTCCAGCGAGAGACTCATGGAAACAAAGACTTCGTCCTCCACGAGGAATACCCGCTTCTGTGTTTCAGCCACGCTCTACCCTCTCCCGATATACCGTATCCGAAAACCGAATGCTCCAGTGCACCCCATTGTCAG
>JAWOCO010000378.1:0-4894 GCA_046483765.1 Alkalispirochaeta sp.
TCTCCCCCGCCAGGGAGAGCTCTCCGGTGGCCAGCGTCCCCGCGGGCAGGGTGAGGCCGGTGCGGGCGGAGTACAGTGCCAACGCCAGGGGAAGATCGATCGCCACGTCCTGAATCCGCATGCCACCGGCCACGTTCACGTAAATGTCCTGATCGGAGAAGCGCAGTCCCAGGTGTTTTTCCAGAACCGCCGCAACCCGACTGACGCGGCGATTGTCGATACGGTCGGAGAAACTGCGTGACACGGATCCCTTGGCCGCCACCGTAAGCGCCTGAATCTCCACCACCAGCACGCGAGTTCCTTCGTAGCATGGAGCCGCCACCACCCCCGCCGGGCGCACTCCGCGCTCTCCGCCGAGAAAGATCCGTCCCGGGTCCTTCAACTCCACCAGTCCCCGATGCTCCATCGTGAAGATTCCCACCTCTTCGATCGCCCCGAAACGGTTCTTGGTGGCGCGAAGAAAACGCAGATCACTGCCGGAATGCTCAAAGAGCAGTACCGCGTCTACCATATGTTCCACCACCTTGGGACCGGCGATCTGTCCTTCTTTGGTAACGTGAGCCACCATCAGTACACACGCCCGCGTACGATGCGCCCACTCGGTGAGCGCGTGGGTGACAAACTTGATCTGGTTCACGGTGCCCGGTACGGATCCAGCGTCGGCACTGATCATCGTCTGTACGCTGTCCACCACTACGATGCGAGGTGAGATCCGCTCCAGTTCCTGTAACAGATCATCGAGCTCTGAGGAGCACAGCAATGACAGCTCCGCAGCGGTCCCGTCTATCGGTAACTGCAGCCGGTCCGCCCGTTGGCGAATCTGCGAGGCGCTTTCCTCACCGGAGATATACAGAACCGAGTTACCCTGGACACTGCCGGCCATCTGCAGCATGAGGGTGGACTTTCCAATACCTGGCTCTCCCCCCACCAGAACGGTGGACCCCGGCATCAGACCGCCCCCCAAGGCGCGATCGAGCTCCCCGAGACCACTGGAGATGCGCGCGCTGTGCTCCGGTGAGATCTCGCTGAGGCGCCGACTGCGCCGCTCCTCACTTCCCCCGGGGGATGAGCCGGACACCGGCCGTGACCCGGAGGAGGCTCTTCCCGCCGATCCCCGGGCGACGCGCTCCGCCAAGGTGTTCCACTCGCCACAGGACGGGCACTGCCCCAGCCACTTGGCTTCTTGGTGACCGCAGGAGGTGCACAGGTAGTAGGTACTCTTCTTTGCCATCGGTTCGTAGTGTACCCGCAGCGCCCCAACTTGACGACCGGCGGGCTGCCGGGAAGAATGATCGTATGGATCACACCGATTATCGATTGGCCGCCGTCTTGTACCTGGACATCGTGGGGTTTCGCGCGATGATGGCGGCCGATGAGCGCAGTACGCTTGAGCTCTTGGCGGAGTCGACCCGGCGGGTTACCACCGTGGCGGAGCGGTACCACGGTACCGTGATCAAGACCGACGGTGACCGCCTCCTACTGGATTTTCCTACCACCGTCGAGGCGTATCGCTGCGCCGGGGCGATCCTGTCGGCGATCGGAGAACTCGGTCCGGTGCCCGGTGACTCGCCCGGGAGCCGGCTCAGAGCCCGCATTGGGCTGCACGTGGGGGATGTGTTCTTCCGCGAAAACGACGCATTGGGGGCCGGCATCGAGATCGTGCGGGCGCTCACGGAGCTTGCCCGGCCGGGGCAGGCGGTGGTCTCCGGAGACTTCTACAATCAGATCCGCGGAAAACTCGAGGGAGTCGCCGTGGAAGATCTGGGCTCACAGGAGATCTCGGCACACCATGAGCGGGTACCCGCCTATGAGTTAGATCTGTTAGATCTCCGTCTGGGACCGCGCGGGGATACTACTCTTGGGAGTGATCGCGGCAATCCGAGTGCGGACCGCGGCGATCACGGTTCGGCCCGCGGTGGTCGCGGCACGCCCCCCGGTGGTGAGGGCACCGCGGGGAGTACTCCCGATGGGGAAGGGGAGTACCGCGAACTCCGGCAACGGGTGCTGGCCTCGATCAAGGCCCGGGGAACGCGTCCCGATGAGCTGTATCTGTCCCGTCAGGTTGGGCTGAGTACCCGGCCTTCCGCGGCGGCGGTGGCGCGCCTCCGGGAGGAAGGGCTTATCCGACCGGAGGGGATGGAGGCTGGGGCCGGCTCGGCGGCCGGGCCGCGATCGGACGACTCCTACCGGGCCGGTGGTACCGGACCGTACAGTGGCACCGGTCCTGATCACCACGGTGGGCGCCCCAGCGATGGGGACGTCGATTTTGATGGCGCCCGCGTGCTGGGAGACGTGGTGAAGCGCGGGCTGAAGCGCATCCTGCGTCACTCCGGCGGTACCGATGCCGACGTGGCGGCGGCCTACCGCGATGAGTTCACGCGGCGTATGAAGGCTGAACGCGCGGGACTCGCGGGCCATACTACCGCCTACATCGGGGTGAATACGCTCCTGGTGGGACTGTGGGCGTGGGGGGGTAGCTCCTTTCCGTGGTTCCTCATTCCCGCCCTGGGGTGGGGGATCGGGTACGTATCGCACCGGGTGAGCGTGAAAAGCCGTGAGCGGGAGCTGGAGCAGGTGGAGGCGATGCGCGCGCCCACCCGGAGCCAGCTGCAGCTCCACCGGCGGCTGTGGAAGATACGCCGCGGTTACCGCGGACATCTGGCGAGTAACGGTATGACGATGGCGTTGCTGGGTACCATCAATATCATCACGGGATCGGTGTTTCCCTGGGCGTTAATTCCGATCGGCTTCATGGGAATGGGACTCGTGGCACACCGCCGGAAGAGTCGCGATGAAGAACAGGAGGTGCTGCAGCAGTTGGAGGCCGCCGGTCTTTCGCTGGAAGGCTCCACGACCGCCGGGACTCGCCGTTGGGCCGCTCCGGAGGCCGGGGCAAATAATCCTGCGGTGGAGGCCAAGGCGATTCGCACAGAGCTCCTGAAAGAGCTGAAATCGATGAAGGAGGCGGAGCGTCCGCTGGGAGGCGACTTCCGGAGCGTCCTCGATACCTACGTCGAGCAGATCGAGGCGCTCGCCACGGCCCTGAGGGAAGTGGACTCCCTGATCGCGGGTATTCCCATTTCCGACCTCGAGGCGGACCGCCGGCGTCTGGAAGAGCAGCTCGCGCGCACCACCGATACCCGGTTGGCGTCGGAGTACCGTCGCAGCATCGAACAGATCGATACGCAGCGGCAATCGTACTCCGAACTCAAGGCCGACCGGGAGATGCTATCGCTGCGGACCAATACCGCCGTGGGGGCGTTGAAGCAGCTGAAGATCGATGTCGTCCGCGCCCGAAGCAGTCGCGGCCGCGTGGCGGAACGTTCCCTGGAGGATCTGCGCGCCCGCAGCAGCGACTTGAGCCGCTACCTGAGCGACTTACGCGAGGCCTACGAGGAACTGGACTGACCGTGAGCGTGGTGGGGGCGCCGCCGCGCCCGCGTTTGCCGCACGCCGAATATCGGCGTCGCCCGCGCCTGGCGCACGCCGGTGTACCCACGGCGCCCGTGCACGACTACTGGGCGGCGCGCTGGGCGTCGTCGAATGCCGTCTGGTCCGCCTGAAACGCCTCGGCGGCGTCACCCACGCGAATAATCTCCACCCGGTTCATACGATCTCCCTGGCGGATCGCATCCACCACCTCCTGCCCCTGCACCACATGGCCAAAGACGGTATGGCGGTTATCCAGCCACGGAGTCGGTACGTGCGTAATGAAGAACTGACTTCCGTTGGTGTTGGGGCCGGCGTTGGCCATGGACAGGATCCCGGGTCGGTCGTGGCGCAGAGACGAATCAAACTCGTCGGGGAAGCGATACCCCGGCCCACCGCGGCCCGTTCCTTGCGGATCGCCACCTTGGATCATGAAATCATCGATGACGCGGTGAAAGGTAAGCCCGTCGTAGAAGCGCTGCGCGTCATCGCGGTTGTGATCGATCGTGCCTTCCGCGAGCCCCACGAAGTTGATCACCGTTATCGGTGCCTTTTGGTATTCCAGTTGCAGCAGAATCGAGCTGGTGCCTTCCACCGAACGGTTGGTCTCGATTCGGGCGTATAATCCGGGGTCCAGGTCCGCGGCACTCGATTGAGCGGCCGCCATCACCGCCGGTATTACCGTGAGGGCGATCACCAGAACGCCAGAGATCAGCGTGCGAGCTTTCATGCTGTGTCCTCCTGCGCCGGGATAACCCGCAGCCGGATAATCCCTTCAATGGCGCGAATCTTATCGGCCACCGCTGAATCCACGGTGCTATCTATATCGATGATGTTATAGGCCAGTTCTCCCTGGTGGCGATTGATCATATCGGAGATGTTGAGCCCCGCCTCCGCGAGCAGGGTGGTTACCTGACCAACCATATTAGGGACGTTGCGGTTCACAAAGACGATGCGATCGCCGCCGTTGCCGTCCATCGTGCAGTTCGGCACGTTAACCCCGTTGCGGACGTTGCCCTTCTCCAGGTAGTCAGCGAGCTGCCGGGCCGCCATGACCGCGGAGTTGGTCTCCGCCTCCGGCGTGGAGGCACCCAGGTGGGGAATCGTAATCACCCCGTCCACGCCGACCAGCTCTCCCTCGGGAAAATCGGTAACGTAGTAGCTCACGGTTCCGCCGCTGATCGCCCTGAGGATTGCGGCGTTGTCCACCAGGCCTCCCCGGGCGAAGTTAAGAATCCGCAAACCCGGTTTCGCCCGTTTCAGCAACTCCGTGCCGATCAGGCCACGGGTGGCGTCGTTCAGCGGAGCGTGGAGCGTCACATAATCCACTTCGGCCATGAGTGCTTCGAGACTGCCGGCGCGCCGGACCGAGCGGGAGAGGCCCCAGGCGTTCTCCACCGAGAGGTAGGGATCGTAGCCCACCACTTCCATTTCCAGCGCTTCACCGATGTTGGCGACCATGACA
>JAWOCO010000410.1:0-15197 GCA_046483765.1 Alkalispirochaeta sp.
GGTGGGGGCCTTTGACCCGCTGGGACAGGAGCGTGCCACCATTCTGGCCAACATGGACGTGTACTTTGAAGCGGCCAGCCATACCCGGGAGAATCGCCTTGCCGGACAGACCTCCCTCTTTGAAGACAGCGGCGAGACCGGCGAGGCTACCCTCCCCATCGAGGAACAGGATCCGTGGAGCGCGGCGATCCGCCTCGAGTACGAGCGCGAGTTGCTGGGATTCTACTTCTCCGGCCACCCCCTGGACGACTACGCCCAGGAGTGGAAGGAACGCACCACGGTGAATCTCTCGCGGCTGGACACCGCCCCCACCGGAGAACCGGTACAGGTGGTGGGGTTGCTCCGCGCGCTGCGGATGGTGGTTACCAAGAAGGGTGATCGCATGGCGATCGGACAACTGGAGGACTACCGGGGAGAGTTGGAGCTGGTGGCGTTTCCCGAATCCTACGCGCGCAACCAGGAGGTACTGCTGGTGAATACCGTGGTGGGGTGCGTGGGAAAGCTGGAACAGCGCAACGGCTCGGTGCAAATGGTCCTGGATGAGGTGCGGCCGCTGGAAGAACTGGACGAGCGGGACGCAGCGGCAGTACATATTCGATTGAACGACGACGGTGTGGACGAAGAGGCGCTATACGGTTTCCGGGGAGAGCTGAACGATTTTCCCGGACGCTCGGACGTGTACATTCACCTCGGTCGCAACGGCCATGAAGCCGTGGTCCGGGTGAGTTCGCAGCTGCGAGTGTCTTCACGCAAAGAGAGCCTGGAAGGCATTGGGCGTCTTCCGTTAGTACAAGAGGTGTGGAAAACGTGATTCAACAGATATTTCGATTCATCAGCGCGATTCTTTCGATCTATATGATGGTGATCTTCGTGAGAATCATCATGACCTGGTTCCGCGGGTTCCATAACGGCCGCGCCCAGGAACTGCTCTCGCGGGTCACCGATCCGTACTTGAACTGGTTTCGCCACAATATGCCGGTTCGCTTTGGAGCGCTGGACTTCTCGCCGGTGGTGGGTATTCTGGTGTTGGGACTGCTCAACACGATCTCCAACCAGCTCGCCTTCGCCGGCACGATCACCTTCGCCTTCGTCCTGGCAATTATCGTTTCGGCGGTGTGGTCGGTGGTCTCGTTCTTTCTCACCTTCTTTCTCATTCTCGCCGGTATTAGACTGATCGGGCTCCTGATGAACGTCGACACCAGCGGCCGCTTATGGGTGGTGCTCGAACAGATCGTCAATCCTGCGCTGCAGACTGCGGTGCGCCCCTTTCTGCGGGGACAGTTCACCAGCTACCGCCATTCGCTCCTGATCTTCGTAGGGGAACTGGTAGTGGTGCTGATCGCCGGGCGGCTGGCAACTAACCTGCTCATCGGGTTAGTACAGCAGATTCCGATCTAGTCGCATCACCGCGGGCGTGCTGTTCCACGAGCTCACTGATTCCCTTGAACATCTCCCCGGCGTAGGGCCCAAGCGGGCGGCGTTACTCACCCGCCTCGGTCTGCGCACGGTGGCGGATCTGCTCGCACTCCTGCCGCGACGCTACGAAGACCGTTCTCGGGTGGTAACGCTGGTTGAGGCGGCGGCGCACGGAGAAGGAGTCGTCCATGTCACCGTGATTGACCACGAGCACTTCCTCCGGGGTCGACAGAAAACGCTCAAGCTGGTGATCCAGGATGAAAGTAGTACCGGCAGCTTGGTATGCTTTGGGCGAAACTTCCTGGCGCGCACCTTTCCAGTGGGGAGCGAGATCGCCGTGTTTGGACAGTTTACGCTCCGCTACGGCGAGATTCAGGCCAGCTCCTTTGAGGCTGAGCACCGTCGACCGGACGCTTCCCGCGCCACCCCACCGATCCTGCCGGTATATCCGTTGACCGAGGGCATCGGCCAAGCCCACCTGAGAGACGCGGTGGCTCATGCCCTCCAAAGCTATACCCCCGATCTGGAAGATGAGCTGCCGGATCGACTCAGGGCGGCGGAACAGCTCCTCCCCCTGGCAGAGGCGCTACAGGGGCTTCATTTTCCGGCAACGATGGAAGAACCGGCCCGGGCGCTCCGTCGCCTGGTGTGGGGGGAGCTGTTCACATTTCAGCTCCGTCTGGCCCAGGATGCCCACCGCCGGCGCCGACGGACACGGCGCGCCCGGCCCGCCCCCTTTCGCTCGGTGGTGGACCTCGTTCTCCAGAAGCTCCCCTTTGAACTTACCCCCGATCAATCCCGGGTGCTCACGGAGATCCTCACCGACATGGATCAGCCCTGGCCCATGGCGCGTCTACTACAGGGTGACGTGGGCTCAGGAAAGACGCTGGTGGCCCTGGTGGCAGCACTCTCGGCGATAGAGCGGGGACAGCAGGTGGCCCTCATGGTGCCCACCGAGCTTTTGGCGCGGCAACACGCGCGCAATATCGGGTCGCTCCTGAGTGACACCGGAGTGCACCCCGCCCTCGTGCTGGGGTCGATGCCGACATCGGCCCGCCGCCACGTAACGGCGGCGCTGGCCGACGGTGAAATCGACGTAGTCATCGGCACGCACGCGCTGTTTGCCGAGGGCCTGATCTATGCCAACCTGGGACTGGTGATTATTGATGAACAACACCGTTTCGGCGTGGGCCAGCGAGAACGGCTCCAGGCTCGGGGCCATGCCCCGGATCTGCTCATGATGAGCGCCACCCCCATTCCCCGGTCCTTGGCCCTTACCGCCTTTGGAGACAGCGAGGTGAGCACGATAGAACACCTCCCCCCCGGGCGCAAACCGATTAAGACGCACCTGGCGCGGATGGGAAATGATGCGCGGGTGTACGCCTTTGTGCGCAAGGAACTGGATGCCGGTCGCCAGGCATATCTTGTATATCCCGCGATCGATGAAGGGGGGGCCCGGGGCTTTCGAAGCGCCGAAGAGATGCACCGTCGATTGCAACGCGAGTTTGCCCCCTACCAGGTGGGCCTGGCCCACTCCCGAATCGATGACGACACGCGCGCCGCCACGATGGAGGCGTTCGCCCGGGGTGAGATCCATGCCTTGGTGGCCACCAGTGTGGTCGAGGTGGGTGTTGACGTACCCAACGCCACGTGTATGGTGATTGAGCACGCCGAGGTCTTCGGCCTCGCCGCACTCCACCAACTTCGCGGGCGCGTGGGACGGGGAGCGGCGCAGTCGTACTGCCTACTCGTCTACCAGGAGCCCCTCACCGATGACGCCCAGGAGCGCTTGAAAGTCATGTACGAAAGTTCCGATGGATTTTTCATCGCCGAAGAAGACCTGCGGATTCGGGGTCCCGGTGAGTTGCAGGGAAGCCGGCAGTCGGGATTTCTCGAGTTCCGCTTCGCCGATATTCGCGAGCATATGAGCGAGATGATTGCCGCCCGGACTCACGTGGCCCGCGTGTTACAGGAAGATCCGGAACTGCAGCAGCCCGAACACCAGTCATTGAATCGGGCAGTCACCGCCCTACGAGAGGAGTCGACCGATGAGAATTAGCGGAGGAAGCCTTCGTGGTCGGCAGGTGATCTGTCCCCCCGGAATTATCCGCCCCGCCATGGACCGCATGCGGGAGTCGATGTTCTCGATCCTGGGGGATCTGGAGGGCCTGAGTTTCCTGGATCTCTTCTCGGGCTCGGGACTGGTGGGCCTGGAGGCGTGGTCGCGGGGAGCTCGCCCGGTACTGTTGGTGGAAAAGGATCGCGGCAAGCGGAGGGATATGCTGAAGAACGTAGCCGATCTCGCCCCAGCCCCCACCGTACGGATCGAACCGGTGGAGCGCTTCGTCGCACGCAACCACACCGCCTTCGACTTGGTCTATCTCGATCCGCCCTTCGCCTACCGCTACAAGGCGGATCTCCTGAGCCGACTGGCCGCCTCCTCAACGATCCACAGCGCCTCCCGTATTCTGATCCACGCCCCGCGGCAAGAATCTCTGTCTCAGGAGAACACCGGGCTCACCGTGGAGGACCGCCGCGAGTATGGAGGCTCGGCGGTCACCTTTTTTCGTCCTCCCCAGACCTGACATTTCCCGGAGAAGCTGCTACTCTTTGCCGGCTATGACTTCTCCTCAGCACTACCGACAACTGAGTCTTCCCACCGGCACGGAGACGCTCCAGCTCCACGAGGCGGCGCGGCACCGACGGATCACCCGGACCCTGGAGGATCTTTTTTCCCGGTGGGGATACGATCCAGCGGAGACTGCTCTGGTGGACTACTTTGATGTGTACCGCCGCCTCCTCTCCGATGAGGACGTGCAGCAGATGTACCGCGCGGTCGATCGCCAGGGCGAAATTCTTGCGCTGCGCGCGGACACCACCCTCTTCCTGGCTAAACAACTGGGACTGCACCTGACCGCGGGCGATCTGCCGGTGCGCGTGTTTTACACCGATCAGATCGTACGGGCGGAAGACCGCCACGATATTTCGAACAACGAGTACCAACAGGCGGGAATTGAGCTGGTGGGAATCGGTGAGCGCCAGGGAGATGCGGAGGTACTGCTCCTGGCGATAGAGGCGTTACAGGCGCTGAGTCTCACCGATGCGGTAGTCCACGTGGGCAGTCACGCCCTGGTTGCCGCATGTGCCGTGGAAGCTGGGATCGAGGCGGACACGCTGGCGGATCTGCTGCGACGACGGGCGTTTCATGAACCGGTCATGGAAGAGCTTTCCCCTCTTCTGCGGGGGCTCACCGCGTTTATTGGGGGACGCACCGATTTTGTCGCGCACCTCGAAGGTGCGGAACAGATCTCCGCCGCGGTTCGTACCGCCGCCGATGAGCTCTCCCGGGTAGTGGAGCTGGTGGAAGAGATCGTGCCCCCTGCGTGGAAACACCGCCTGCGCGTCGACGTGAGTGAACTCGGGGCGTACCACTACTACACGGGTATCGCCTTTAGTGCCTACATCCCCAACAGCAACGCCGCAGTTCTGCGGGGCGGACGCTACGACCGGCTCTTGCAGGCGTTCGGCTTTGATGCCCCCTCCGTCGGATTCTCGCTCTTCACACGCAAACTTCCGTCCTCGGTCTTCGCCACCGATCCTACTCAGGTCAAGATGGAAGCTGCCCAGGGCGCGACACTATCCCAGCGCGTGGCAGATGCGCGCCGACACCACTCAGAACGAAAGCGAGCACACCTGTAATGATTACCCTTGCCCTTCCAAAAGGTCGCCTCTTTGAAAAGACCAGTGAGCTCCTCGCCTCCTGCGGCTATAATCTGACGCTCGGCGAGCGCCAGTTGGTTGCGCAGGAACCGCGGGGAGAACTGCGGGCGATCCTGGTAAAAAACGCCGACCTTCCCACCTACGTGCACCACGGGATCGCCGGCCTGGGGATTTGCGGATCCGATGTAATTTTTGAAAGCGGCTATGACTTCTTTCGGCTCATGACGTTTCCCTTCGGGAAGACGCGCATCTGTCTGGCGGGACGCAGTGACGATACCAGCGACCACCGTGATGCCGCCTCCCTGACCGTGGCCAGCAAGTTCACCCGGTTCAGCCACGATTTCTTTCACCGACGGGGTATTCCGGTTAACGTGATCAAACTGGACGGATCGGTAGAGTTGGCACCGGTGCTGGGCTTGGCCCCGTACATCGTAGACTTGGTCGAAACGGGAAGTACCCTCAAAGCACATGATTTGGAAGTAAAAGAGGTTCTTGGGGAGACCGCGGTCCATCTCGTTGCAAATCCCGCGTTCTACAAGTATCATTATGAGACGGTGGACGAACTGGTCCGCCGCTTGAGAGATGCCCTGTAGCGAAGGATACCACCGTGGCAGAGCGGTATGACGTCGGAAGTTCCTCCGATGGTTTCTTGAAGGTTCGAGCGGAAGACGGCGCCTCTCTGAGCAGCCGGGATCGGGCCGCATTGATTCGCAAGGGCAATGAGCTCTTTAACAAGAGCCAACTGTCCGCAGCCAAACGTATCTTTATGACCGTGCGCTACGCCGACGGCCTGATCCGGTTGGGCAACCATTACATGAACCAAGGAGACCCGCTGGAGGCGCTCCGCATGTTCTGGTTGGCTGGTGATCGCCGGCGCATCGATGAACTGAGTGAGCAGATGGCGGGGGTAATCCGCAAGTGGCTCCGCGAGGATCAGCAGTGATCCCGGAGGATTTAAGTGACGGAACACGATAAGGAGCGACTATCTCAGCTGTCACAGCAGGGGTATCAGCTTCTGAGAGAACATATGACCACCGAAGCGCGTGCTAAATTTGAAGAGATTCTCGCAGAAGACCCGGAGAACAACTACGCTCTGGTGGGACTCGGGGACTTGGAACGCAAAGAGCGTCACTTCGAACGGGCCGTCGAGTACTATGAACGCTGTCTCGAATTCCACCCGCAGAACAACTACGCCCTCTTCGGACTAGCTGAAAGCCTACGCGCATTGAAACGGTTCAACCGGGCAGTTGAAGTCTGGGAACGGTACCTACAGTACGATTCGGACAACGTCACGGTCTTGACGCGGGTTGGTGATGTCTATCGCAAGATCCGCAACTTCCCTCGATCCCGAGAGTTGTATCTGCGCGTTCTCGATTTAGAACCGGACAACCCCTACGCTCTGATCGGCCTGGGGCACTTGCACTACGATTTCAAGGAGTTCGATGCGGCGCGCCACTACTGGGAGCGCATGTATGAGCTCCGTGGACAAGAGGTAGATATCCGGGTCCTCACGTCTCTGGGAAACTGCCACCGTAAGCTTAAGACCTATGAGGGGGGTATCCCCTATTTTGAGCGCGCGCTGGAGCGGGAACCCAACAACTTCTACGCGCTCTACGGTCTAGCGGACTGCTACCGGGGACTCCAACGTCCGGAGGAGTCGCTGGTGTACTGGCATCGGATCCTGGAGCAGGATGAGAAGAACAAGGTGATTCTCACCCGCGCGGGTGACGCCTACCGGGCGATGGGTGATCTGGAACAGGCGGAGAGTTACTATCGTCGCGCCCTGAATGTGCAGTTTGACCTGTACGCGATTCTGGGACTGGCAATTATCCACCGCACCCAGGGACGCACCGAAGATGCCATATCCGCCCTGGAGGATCTTGCCAAGAACTCCCCGGAGAACGGCCGTGTCTTCCTGGAACTTGCGGGGTGCTACGAAGATCAGGGGCGCATCGTAGAGGCGCTGGCAGTGCTCTCACGCCACGTGGAGGCAACCCCGTCTCCTACCCGCTCCGTACACCGCAAGATCAACGATCTAAAAGCTCGCCTCTAGTCGCCACGTCGGCGGTCTCGACTTCGCCGCCGCCTCCCGCCTCAGGCGGAAACGGGGTCGATAACCGCCTTGATCCGCCGAACCCCGCGGGACGAGGACTGTTCCTTGAGTATCTTGAACGACCCCAACACGGCGGTGTGGTCCACATGGGGACCACCGCAGACTTCCTTGGAATAATCTCCAATGGAATAGACTTTCACCACCTCGTCGTAGCGGTCGCCAAAGAACGCCAGCGCTCCGTCCGCTTGCGCCTGCTCCAGGGTCGTGGTGGCAATCGTGACCGGCAGGTCTTCTTTGATCTTCTCGTTGACGATCTGTTCTACCTGACGAATCTGCTCATCGGACAGCTTGTCCGGATGCGAGAAGTCAAACCGCAGTCGTTCCGGGGTGATATTGCTCCCTTTCTGGGAAACGTGATCGCCCAGAACATCCCGCAACGCCTGATGCATCAGGTGCGTGGCGGTGTGAAGGGCGGTAGTCATGGCGGAGTGGTCCGCGAGCCCGCCCTTGAACGTCTGGTTGGTATCCGACTTGGAGCGCTCCCGGTGCTTCTCAAACGCTTCCTCGAACCCCGCCTGGTCAACGGTGAGTCCATGCTCCGAGGCCAGCTCCTGAGTGATCTCCAGCGGGAATCCGTAGGTATCGTACAGTTTAAACGCCAGACGCCCGGGGATCTCCTTCTTGGGATTCTTCAGAAGGTTGGGAACCATCTTCTCAAACTCCCGCTCGCCGTTCTGCAGCGTTTTCAGAAAGCGCTCTTCCTCCCCGGCCAGTTCCGCCAGGATCGTGTCCCGCTGACGCTGAAGCAGCGTGTAGGGATCCTGGTAGATCTCGATCACAACTTTTGCCGGTTCCAGGAGGAACTCACCATCGAGACCGAGCTTTCGACCGTGGCGCATCGCCCGACGAATCAGCCGGCGCAGGACATACCCCTGGGCCAGATTTGAGGGCACGGTAGGATTCTCATCGCCCAGCACAAAGGTGGCCGTTCGCACGTGATCGGCGATGATTCGAATCGAGCGGTCGCGATCCTCGTCCTCGCCGTAGGTGAGCCCGGTGAGCTCCTCGATCTTGCGGATAATCGGCTGGAATACTTCCGTATCGTACACCGAGCGCTTGCCCTGGAGAATCGCGATCGTCCGCTCAACCCCCATGCCGGTATCCACGCACTTCCGCTGTAGGGGAGCGTAGTTGCCGTCGCTGTCCTTGTTGTACTGCATGAAAACGTCATTCCAGATTTCCAGATACTTGCCGTCGGAGACACCGGGACGACTCTCAGGCGTGCCGGGTTTACCAGTATCGATAAACATCTCGGAATCGGGTCCGCAGGGACCGGTCTGTCCCGCCGGGCCCCACCAGTTATCGGAGCGCCCCAAGTAGTAGATCCGCTCCCGCGGCACTCCCACGGACTCCCACACGGAGGCACTTTCCTCATCACGGGGAACATCATCATCACCGGCGAACACGGTAATCGAAATGGAATCGGGATTAATGCCCAGCCACTGGGGACTGGTAAGAAACTCCCAGCTCAGTCGAATCGCACCATCCTTGAAGTAGTCGCCCAGCGACCAGTTACCCAGCATCTCAAAGAAGGTAAGATGACTCTCATCCCCCACTTCGTCGATATCTCCGGTACGAATACACTTCTGTACGTTCACCAGCCGCTGCCCGGCGGGATGCGGCTCTCCCAGGATAAACGGAACCAGCGGATGCATACCGGCGGTGGTAAACAGTACGGTGGGGTCATTCTCCGGAATGAGGGACTTCCCGGAGATCTCTGCATGGTCGTGGCTCTTAAAAAACTCGATATACTTGCGGCGCAATTCTTTGGCTGTCATAGCGCTGCAATGATAGAGAAACCTCGGCCTCAGGTCAACGAAGGGCTACACCAACTCCTCCAGTTCACGGCGCCCCTCGTCGTCCAAAAATTCTGGAAAGACATACACCATAAGTCCCTGACGCGTGACTTGTACCTCGGCGAATCCCTGTTTCACCAGGCGATCGAGCTGATCGCGCGCCTTCTCCGGCCCCACCTCCGCCCGAATCGCCACCCGGGAGGGTGATACCACTCCGTGCCGCTCCGCGGCCAGATGGAGAATCTCCTGATCCACCGGACGAGGCTTATTCTTGCGTGTGTGAGGTGCGCCGCCACCGGCGTCAGAGCTAAATCCACCCGCCCCGGACCCGGGGCGCCGGGATCGATAGTCGTCCTCGATGCGCTCCTCATCCAGAATGCGCCCCAGCCGCTGCGACAGCCGCGCTGATCGAACTTGCTGCGGCATGGTGAGCGCATCGTAAAGGGTCCCCAGCCCGAAAATGCCACCGGTAACCAGAAAGAAAATGCCGGAGACCGGCTTGCCCAGATAGAAGCGGTGCAAACCGGCCACCCCGATCAGAGACGGCAGCCAAAACATATACGCCATGGAAACCTGGGGGGCTGCCATCAGATGTACTCCTCATCGGTGCGCTGAATAACGATCTCTCCGGAACGCGCCATCGAACGCACAAGTTCCACAAACTCCCCAGTCACCCGGTCAACATCCCGCCGGTGCATCGGCCCCAAGGAGTCCCGGTGCATCGCGACCATTTCACCGCGCCGCTGACTGATCTGACTCATGATGCGGGTTGCGATCTGAGAAGGCTTCCCCTTGAGCACCACCGCCAGATCCACATCATCCACGCGCTTGAGGACCTCCTGCAGATCGCGGTCGGGCAACTGCAGAATATCATCGATCGTGGTCATTTGCTGCCGAATGTGATCTGCTGAGTCCGGAACGGCGGCGGTGAGATCCTCGAGGATCGCATCGCTCGTAGAGAGATCGAGATAGCGCAAAATCTCGGCCAGGCGCTGCTCACCATCGATCTCTTCTTCCGCCGGACGCTCGATCGCCTCCATCTTCTTGCGAAGTGTCTGCTCCACCGCATCCAGTACCGTGGAATCCACCGTATCGATCGTTGCCAGCCTGCGAACCACCAACGTCTTCACCTCGGCCGGCAGGGCCTGAAGCAGCCGGGCCCCGGTAGCTTGAGATACGTTAGCCATGATAATCGCGATCGTTGCGGCGGTTTCGTGGCGCAGAATCACGCTCAACTGACGACCGTCGGCGTCATCGAGAAAGGAGAACCGCCGGGGCCGTTCCTCAGGAAGGATCTCATAGAAGCGCCGCTCTCCGTCATCGACGCCAAACGCACGAATCAGGATCTCCCGCGCAGCCTCGGGCCCTCCGGCAACCTCGTGGTGCACCTCCTGCCGACGAGCCCCGAACTGCGCCAAGATCTTGCGCGCCTGAGCAGGCGAGATCGTATCCACATGCGACATCGCGTCCACCAGCGCCTTCGCCTGAGCCTCCGGCATCTGGCGCAGAACCGCCGCCGCTTGCTCACGCCCGATCAGCGTCAGAAACTGGGCTACCTCGTGGAGCGACTGCTGATCTTTCACGTGCAGTACGGAGGGCTCCGGTTTCTGGGGAGGTGGTTTTGGCGGGCGGGAGGACTTCTCAGCGGGGGCTGATGCTTCGGGTCGAGCAGCCGGATCCGAGGCGGGTGGGCCCGTTTTGAACAGTCCTTGGTGTTTCTGGTACGCGCCGGCGGCGCGCTTACGATTATCCATACTGCCTGATATGATGGGGTGATCTCCCACCGAGGGTCAACAAAGGGTTCAAGAAAGGGGTCAAGAAAGCGCTGAACAGAGCGCGACGCGTCGCCGAAATTATCCCACCCGCACCTCGTGGCGAATCGGTTGACACAGCGGGGGGGTTCTGGTAAAACTACCGCCATACGCAACGAGCCGCTGTAGCTCAGTCGGTAGAGCAGTGGACTGAAAATCCACGTGTCGACAGTTCGATTCTGTCCGGCGGCATCCGCGTTTATAGCCGTTTCCATTTCGGAAACGGCTTTTTTTATCACCGCTTCCTGTTCGGGAACGGCCCAAAAAAAGGGACGTGACCCTCAGCGGATCACGCCCCGTCTATAACTGCTCCTACTTCGAACGATCAGCGGTTATTGAGAACCGCCTGCGCCGCCGCAAGCCGCGCGATCGGAACGCGGAAGGGAGAGCAGCTTACGTAGTTGAGGCCTGTCTTATAACAGAACTCTACCGACTTCGGCTCACCTCCGTGCTCGCCGCAAATACCGACCTTCAGGTCTTTCTTGGTACTGCGACCACGCTCCGTTCCCAGCTGCACCAGCTGCCCCACGCCGTCCTGGTCGAGAACCGCAAAGGGATCGTACTCGAGGATGCCATCTTCCACGTACTGCGGCAGAAAGCTTCCCACGTCATCACGACTGTACCCAAAGGTCATCTGGGTGAGGTCATTGGTACCGAAACTGAAGAAGTCCGCATGCTCAGCAACTTCGTTCGCGGTGAGAGCGGCTCGGGGGATCTCGATCATCGTTCCCACCTTGTACTCCACCTTGGCCCCAGTCTCCTTGATCACCCGCTCGGCAACTTCAATGGCGTTGTCCCGCAGCACCTTCAGCTCCTGGTAGGTTCCTACCAGCGGAATCATGATCTCCGGGAACACCTTGGTTCCACCCTTACCCACGGCCACGGCGGCGCGCATAATCGCCTCCACCTGCATGTCGTAGATTTCGGGATACGTGATTCCCAGCCGACATCCGCGGTGTCCCAGCATCGGATTCAGTTCATGCAGGGAATCGATCTTGACTTTGAGCTGATCGACACTAATGCCTCCAAGCTCGGCAAGCTCTTTGATCTGAGCCTCTTCCTGCGGGACAAACTCATGCAGCGGCGGATCGAGAAGTCGTACCGTCACCGGGAAACCGTCCATCACCTTGAAGATGCCCTCGAAGTCCTTCTGCTGCAACGGCAAAATTTTGCCAAGCGCTTTTTCCCGCGCGGCCTTGTCTTCCGCCACGATCATCTCGCGGAAGCTGCGGATCTTGTCCTCTTCGAAGAACATGTGCTCCGTTCGGCACAGTCCGATTCCTTCCGCCCCGTATTCGCGGGCGGTCTCGGCGTCTTTCGGGGTATCGGCGTTGGTCCGAATCGAAAACTTCTGCTCCGTAAGTCCTTCGCGCTTCGCCGTGGCCCGCACCTTATCGGTCCAGGAGAGAAAGCGGTTCAACTCGCCGGAAACTTTCGGCTCGATCAGGTCCATTTCCCCGGAGAACACCTCACCGGTGGAACCATCGATCGTCATGAAGTCACCTTCGTTGTACACCTTGCCGGAGATCGTGAGCTTCTTGTTGCTCACCTCGGCACCCTTACATCCGGCAACACAAGGAATACCCATGCCGCGCGCCACAACGGCGGCGTGGCTGGTCATACCACCGGTGGAGGTAAGAATACCTTCCGCCGCGTGCATACCGCCGATGTCCTCGGGACTCGTCTCTCGACGGACCAACAGGACTTTCTTGCCCTGCCGCACCCATTCTTCCGCGTCATCGGCGGTGAATACGATCTGTCCGGCAGCCGAACCGGGGGATGCGTTGAGTCCTTTGGTGATCGCCTTGTTGCGTTTCTTGCTGAGGGGATCGATCATCGGGTGGAACACTTGGTCCAACTGGTTCGGAGTCACCCGCGTGACCGCCTTCTCTTCGTCGATCAAGCCTTCGTCCACCATGTCTACGGCAATCTTGATCGCCGCGGCGCCGGTGCGTTTTCCGTTCCGCGTCTGCAGAATGTAGAGGAATCCCTGCTGGATCGTGAACTCCATGTCCTGCATGTCCTGGTAGTGCGCCTCGAGCTTAGCTCGCACATCGTCCAGCTGCTGGTAGATCTCAGGACTCTGCTCGGCCAGGGTCTTCAGCGTCTTAGGAGTCCGAATACCGGCAACGACGTCCTCACCCTGGGCGTTCATGAGATACTCACCGTAGAAAACTTTCTCACCGGTGGAGGGGTCGCGGGAAAAACATACACCGGTACCGGAATCGTCACCAAGGTTTCCGTACACCATGGATACGATGTTCACGGCGGTACCGATCAATCCCTTGATGTCGTTGATGCGACGGTAGGTCACCGCCTTGGGGTTGTTCCAGCTGCCGAAGACGGCGCCGATCGCATCCCACATCTGTTTTACCGGATCCTGTGGGAAGTTCTCGCCGGTGGCCTTGAGATAGATCTGCTTGTACTCTTCGGTGAGGTTCTTCAGGTCCTCAGTGTCAAGTTCCGTATCTTCCTCGACACCCTTCTTCTTTTTCATCGCTTCCAGCACGTGCTCATAGGGCTCAATACTGGTGCCCTTTACCACATCGCTGAACATCTGGATGAAACGGCGGTACGCATCCCACGCGAAACGCTCGCTGCCCGATACTTCGGACAGGCCCTTAACCGCATCGTCGTTCATACCCAGGTTGAGGACGGTGTCCATCATACCCGGTAATGATGCGGCGGCGCCGGATCGCACCGATACCAGCAACGGGTCCTTGGCATCGCCAAGCTTCTTGCCCATCAGCTTCTCGAGGCGATCGAGATGTTCCATGACCTCTTTCTCGAGGCCGGCGGGATACTGCGAGTCGTTATCAAAGAACTCTTGACAGGTTTCTGTGGTGATCGTGAAGCCAGGCGGCACCGGCACTCCGATGCTGGACATCTCGTGCAAGTTTGCGCCTTTGCCCCCCAGCAGTTCTTTCATGCTGGCGGAACCTTCGGCTTTGCCGTCTCCAAAAAAATAGACGCGCTTTTCAGCCATAATTCGGTTTACCCCCGGTAATGTAATTTGTGTTCGGATCGTATGATACGAGTGATACCCTAAAACGAAACGGCCCCACTGTCAACGTTGGATGACGGTGGGGCCGACTGTGATTCTATCTGAGCAAATCTATCAGCGCTAGCCAATTATGCGACGTAGGACTCCAGATGTTGCGCCCGTTTCGGGTGCTGGAGCCGACGAAGGGCCTTTTTCTCTATCTGACGGATCCGCTCTTTGGTCAGACTGTAGCGGTCGCCGATCTCTTTTAGGGAGAGCGGGCTCCGTCCGTTGAGACCGAAGCGAAACTGAATGATCTCCGCTTCTTTCTCGGTGAGAGAGGACAAGACCTGGTTGATGTCTTCCTTGAGCGACCGTTCGATCATCAACGCTTCCGGCTGGATGTAGTTGTGGTCTTCGACAAAATCGCCCAGTACGGAGGAGTCCTTCTCCTGGTAGACCGGCGTCTCCAGCGAAACCAGGTCGCGTGAGATGTTTACCAGATCCGCCACGTGGTCAGGCGTCATATCCAGTGTCCGTGCGATCTCCTGGAGCTCTGCCTCTTCGCCTTTGGAACCCTGAATGTCTTTGCGGACCTTCTCGATCTGCACCAATTCGTTGGCGCGGTTCAAAGGAAGCCGGATCATGCGCGATTTCTCACAGATCGCCTTGAGAATCGCCTGACGAATCCACCATACCGCGTAGCTGATAAAGTGGTAGCCCTTATCCACGTCAAAGCGCTCAATGGCGTTCATCAGTCCGATATTGCCTTCACTGATCAGGTCTGACAGGGGAAGTCCCTGATTCTGATACTTCTTCGCGACGTTTACTACAAAGCGCAGATTCGCCTGAATCAGTGCATCCTTCGACTCTTGAATTCCCTGGGCCGCACGGCGGGCGTGGTAGTTTTCTTCTTCTCGTGTAAGCAGGGGAATCTTATTGATCTCCTTAAGGTACATGGAGAGGACGTTTTCATCGTCGGAACGTCGAGTGGTGCTGGTGGTCTTGGTACGCGTTGCAGTTGCTGCCATGTGTATCCTCCACCCACTATTAAGCAATCCGTGTGCCAAGCTCTGAAAACGCCGCAGTCCACGTCCAAGTCATGGTGCTATAACGACTTAGTGGATTCACCCAATATCATTTTTCGGAAAGATTCCGAACAAAAACGAGTCATTCCGACCCAAAAGGACCCACGCGGTCTGAAACCGGGTGAAAATGGCCCAATTCATGCGCTCGGTAGCGCTGATTAGGGTCCCAGCGCACGTTTTTCTTGACCGCAACCCCGTTGGTCGGTATATTTCCCGTCGGATTCAATCTCCATAGTAAATCTCAAATGTATCGTCTGATAGGAGGACAGC
>JAWOCO010000031.1:0-7616 GCA_046483765.1 Alkalispirochaeta sp.
ATAACGCAACACTGAATGAAGGAGTCGCGAAGCGTGCCACTTCTGCAACTGGAGTCGATCAGCAAGCGGTTTCCCGGCGTCCACGCTCTGAAAGAGGTGGATTTTGAGTTAGAGCCGGGTGAAATCCACGCCTTAGTCGGAGAGAACGGCGCAGGCAAGTCGACCATGATGAAAATCCTCACCGGAATCCATGAAAAGGATGGCGGTGAGATACGGTATTTGGATCATCTGTTCAATCCTCGAGACCCGAAGCATGCGCTGGAAATGGGGATAGGCATTATCCACCAGGAACTCAACATGATGGATCAGCTCACCGTGGCGCAGAACGTCTTTATCGGACGGGAGTCGATGCGCCCGGGGAAGCTGTTTCTCAACGAGCGGGAACAGAATCGCCGCGCTCAGGAGCTGTTCGAGCGCCTCAACATGAACATCGATGCCACCGAGACGTTGGGGCGTCTCACGGTGGGGAAGCAGCAAATGGTGGAGATCGCCAAGGCGGTCTCCCACGATCTGCGCATCCTGATTCTCGACGAGCCCACCGCCGCGCTCACCGATACGGAAATCGACGAGCTCTTTAAGATCATGCGGGACCTGCGTTCTCAGGGCGTGGCGATGATTCACATCTCCCATCGGCTGGACGAGATTCACCAGATCACCGACCGCGTGAGCGTCATGCGTGACGGCGAGATGGTGGGTACCGAGAAGACGCAGGATATCACCAAGGACGATCTGATCAATATGATGGTGGGCCGCGTCATCTACGAGGATCCCAAGGCAGCCAGTTCGGTCGGTTCCGACGCCGAGGTCGTGCTGCAGGTGAAAAACCTCAACGCCGGTAAGATGGTGCAGGATGTGAGCTTTGAGCTGCGCCGGGGAGAGATCCTCGGATTCGCGGGACTCATGGGCGCCGGACGGACGGAGACCGCGCGCGTGATCTTTGGGGCCGACGAGCTTCAGGCGGGAACGATCCGAGTCAAGGGGCGTCGCGTGAATATTCGGTCGCCACAGGATGCGGTGGCCCTAGGTATCGGCTACCTCTCGGAGGACCGCAAGCGCTACGGCCTCGCCTTGGGTCTCACCGTAAAAGACAACGTGGTGCTTGCCACCTACGATGATTTCCAGGCGGGACCATTTGTGAAGTACAGTGCGATTCGCAGTAAGACGCGGGACTATGTGAATCGGCTCAACATTAAGACCCCTACGATTGATCAGCTGGTGCGGAACCTCTCCGGCGGCAACCAGCAGAAGGTGGTCCTGGCCAAATGGCTCATCCGCAACAGTGACATCCTTATCTTCGATGAACCCACGCGGGGTATCGACGTGGGTGCCAAGAGCGAGATCTACTCACTCATGAACGAACTCGCCTCCCGGGGCAAGTCGATTATCATGATCTCCTCCGAGCTGCCGGAGGTTCTCCGGATGAGCGACCGGATTATCGTGATGTGTGAAGGCCGCATCACCGGTGAATTGGACATCACCGACGCCAGTCAGGAAAAGATTATGCACTACGCAACCATGCGAACTCAAAAAACCCTTACGCGGAGTTAAATAGAGAATGGCAACCATAAAAGAACAGACAAGTTGGGAACGGTTTAAGGATAAGGGATTAAAGACACTACTGGCGCCGGCGGCTCTGGTGATTCTGTATGTGTTTTTCGGCCTCTTCGGACGAAATTTTTTCTCCTATTCCACGTTTGTGAACATTATCGACGCCGCCTATTACATCGGGTTTATCTCGGTGGGTGTTACCTTCGTGATTATCACCGGCGGTATAGACCTATCGGTGGGTACCGTGATGATGGCCGGGGCGATTATCGGGGGCACCGCGTACAAGACGTGGGGCTGGTCGATTACCGCCAGCCTGGTTTTGATAATCCTCGTGGGAATCGCCTTTGGGTTTTTCAACGGATTCATGGTAGCCCGCATCGGCATGCCCCCCTTTATCGTCACGCTGGGAACGATGATGATCACCATGGGAGTGGGCTCGATCGTTTCCAACGTGCAGAGCGCCACCTTTCCCTCGCGCTCGGTGGCTGATGGGTGGTACAAGAACGTCTTCAAGTACATAAGTGATGAGGGTCTGACAATTCCCACCGGGGCGCTCCTCTTGTTAGGAGTTGTGGTGATTTCCCATATCATTCTCAACTATACCAAGATGGGGCGCTATATCTATGCCATCGGCAGCAACAAGGAAGCGGCCCGCCTCTCCGGTGTCAACGTACGCCGCTGGGAGATGTCCGCCTACGTAATTGCCGGTACGTATGCCGGTATCGGTGGAATCTCCTACGCTGCCGTGTACACCACCGTTTTACCTGCGGCGGGGCAGGGCTTTGAGCTGTTTGCCATCGCGGGAGCGGTAATCGGGGGTACCTCCCTGGCCGGTGGTGTGGGAAGCGTGTTTGGGACGCTGATCGGTGTGTTTATCATGTCCGTGCTCAGTGTGGGGCTTCCCTCAATGGACCTGCAGTCGCACTACCAAACGTTCTTTACCGGAGTGGTGGTGATCGGTGCGGTCCTCCTAGACATGTACCGCACCAAGAAGGCCTCCGAGGTCAAGATCATCACCCCGGCGGACCAGTACCGAATCGATACGGTTACCAAGATCGAAGAGCTGAAGTCCGCCGGCAAGGATGATGAGGCGAAGCAGCTGCAGTCGGAAATGAAGCAGACCTACCGCCGCATGAAGGCGGAGGAAAAGGCGGAACAGGCGCGTATCGCCCGCGAGGAGCGCGAAGCGGACCGTCAGTTCCAGGAAGAACTTAAGAAGCAGTAAAACTGGGAACGTAGTTTCCAGAGGAAATTTTTAGGAGGTTGATATGAAGGTATCAAAAGGTCTTATTGTTGCGTTGACCGTCATGATGATGGTCGGTGCCGGACTCCCTCTCTTTGCATCGGGTCAAGCCGAAGGCGACGGAGAGATGTATATCCCGGTTATTTCGAAAGGACTTCAGCACCAGTTCTGGCAGACGGTAAAGGCCGGATCTGACGATGCTGCCGCGGAATATGGTGTAGAGATCACGTTTGAAGGTCCCGCGTCCGAGGCGGACATTCAAGATCAGGTGCAGATGTTGCAGAACGCCATGGCAAAAGGTCCCTCGGCGGTTGCGCTGGCAGCACTGGACACCAGCGCGGTGATGGATCAGTTGGAAGAGGCGGTTCGCCGTGACATTCCGATCATCGGATTCGACTCCGGTGTACCGAATGCTCCGGAAGGTGCGATTTACGCCAACGCTTCAACTGACAACGCCGCCGCCGCCGCGCTTGCCGCGGACGAGATGTTCGCCGAAATCCAGGGTGATGTTGAAGATGCGTCTTCTTCCAACCCGGTAACGATCGTCGTGCTGAGCCAGGACGCCACCAGTGAGTCGGTCACCCGCCGTGGTTTCGGCTTCCGCGATCGCATGGTAGAGCTCCTTCAGAGCGAAGCCGGCCTGTCCGACGACGACATCCTGGTCGAGGGTAACCCGGCCTACGTTGAGGGACCCGAGGCGAGCAATCCGTCGGTGATTCTCGACATGGTCGTTCCGGCCTCCCCGCGAACGCAGGATGTTGTGGCCGCCGCCAATGCGGTGTTCAACCGGGTTGAGGACGACAACATTCTCGGTATCTTTGCCTCTAACGAGGGAAGTGCCGTGGGAATCCTGGCCGCCACCAACGATGGTTCTCAGTTGGCCTCCGACTATGATGGCGTGCAGGTGATCGGTTTTGATGCCGGTGAAGCGCAGAAGAACGCGGTCCGCGAAGGGTATTTCCTGGGAGCAATCTCGCAGAATCCCTACCAGATCGGGTATCTCGCGGTTGAGCTGGCGGTGAAGGCTGCCAATGGTGAGTCGGTATCCGACGTTGACACCGGCGCCGTGTTCTACAACGCCGACAACATGGACGAGGAAGACATCGCACAGCTGCTGTACGACTGATCGATTCGTTCGAAAAAAGACGGGAGTGAGCCGTCGCACCTGTGCGGCGGTTCACCCAGTCCGACGCTCCCAACGTGTGCCACATTGTCGCCGCCGACCGCGGCGGCTGATTTGCCACGTTGGGGGCGTTTCTTTTTTAGATTCCTTGCAAAGAACGGCTCTTCGATTCATAGTTACACCAGAGGTTTCCGTATGGCAAAACGCATTCTCGTGGTAGATGATTCAGCAGCTGTTCGTCAGAGCGTTTCCTACGTTTTGGACCAGGCCGGGTATGAGATCGTCCAGGCGGTAGACGGCAGTGACGCGCTCACCAAGCTCGACGGCTCCCCATTTCATTTGGTAGTAACCGACGTCAATATGCCCAACATGGATGGTATCGAACTCACGGCCAAGATTCGGGCAACTGATGACTACAAATTTACCCCCATCGTGGTACTTACCACAGAATCCCAAAGTGAAAAAATGAACGCCGGCAAAGAGGCCGGGGCCACCGGCTGGATCGTCAAACCGTTCAACTCCGACAAGCTTCTCCAGGTGGTGAAGCGCCTTGCCGGATAAGGGGTGACGCGATGAACGCGGCCACCGCTGTCCTGCTTTCGGTTCTCGTGCACCTCGGTGGAGTTGATCTCGATACTACTCGGGAGGCTTCGCTTCAATGGTACCAGGATACGCAACTCCAAGGGCAGTGGGAGCTCGAAGTGAGTCGGTCGGGAGTATACCGTTTCGTTTCTGATGAGGGGCTGATCATCGCAGAACGTCTGCGGGAAGCGAGCATGGTCTACGCGCTTCAGCACTACGAGACGGTGGTGGAGCGTGAGGGAGCTACCACCGGGCCCGTACCGCGGGTATTGCGCTCACTGGGGACGGTATCCCTCCAGCCGCAGGCGCAGAACCTGCGTGCGCCGCGGGCATCGCGGGGCAGTCGAACCATCGTAGTTGATCAGGTTCCGGTAGCCTGGTCTTCGGTGGCGGCGGGTACCCGGGAGAACGGAGATAACCCGGAAATGTCCGAGAGCGAGGCGGCTGGTGAGGAGTCTGGCGAGGAGTCCGATGAGGGTGCCGCCTCCAGAGATGAATCTCGCACGGCGAGCACGGCCCTCGCGGGAGATCTCTCCGTGTCGATTACGCCCGGCCAGTGGTCCGCTACCCATGCAGATTCCCGCCAGGTGATGGTTCTCCAGGTCCGTTGATCAGGTAGAGTCGCTGCAATAGCCCGCCGGATCTCGATTGATAGCCAGACATGCAGGTACACACACGTCATCCGCAGGCCCCGCAGCGAAGGGGCTTTGCTGAACTGCACGGCCATGGTAATATATACAAAAGCTTAACGAAACCAATCCGTGGAGGATAAGAAATGAAAACTAAAGCCGTGCGAATGTATGGAAAAACAGATCTTCGGCTGGAGGAATTTGAGCTCCCCCAGATCGGCCCTGGGGAGATCTTGGCCCACGTCATCTCCGATGACCTGTGCATGTCTTCCTACAAGGCCGCCAAACAGGGCAGTGACCATAAGCGCGTTCCCGACGATATAGCACAAAATCCCGTCATTATCGGCCATGAGTTCTGCGGTGAGATCGTGGAGGTCGGTGAAAAATGGAAGGATGCGTTCTCACCGGGGCAGCGCTTCTCGATTCAGCCGGCACTCAACTACAAGGGCAGCCTGGATGCGCCGGGGTATTCCTATCACCATATCGGCGGGGATGCCACCTACGTGGTTATTCCTGAAGAAGTGATGGGCCAGGACTGTCTGCTGGAGTACACCGGGGACGCCTTCTTTCTCGGATCTCTGGCGGAACCGGTTTCCTGCGTGGCAGGTGCGTTCCATGCAAACTACCACACGGTGCAAGGCTCCTATGAGCACACGATGGGAATTGTGGAGGGCGGCAAGACGGCGATTCTCGCCGGGGTAGGCCCCATGGGACTCGCGGCGATCGACTACGCGGTTCACAATCCGCGCAAGCCCGCTCTGCTGGTGGTAACTGACATCGACCAGGCGCGCCTGGACCGGGCGGCATCGATCTATTCGGTGGAGGATGCCCGCGCCCACGGGGTGGACCTGCGCTACGTGAACACCGCGAATCTGGACGATGCCGACGCAACGCTGATCGAGTACACCGGGGGAACCGGATATGACGACGTCTTTGTCTTTGCTCCGGTGCGCCCCGTTATTGAACAAGGGGACCGGCTACTGGGCAAGGATGGATGTCTCAACTTCTTTGCGGGTCCCACGGATCCCCAGTTCAAGGCTGAGTTCAACTTCTACGACGTCCACTACGCCAGCCACCATATCGTCGGCACCTCCGGCGGTAACACCGATGACATGCGGGAGGCGCTGGACCTCATGGGCCGGGGCGTGATTAATCCCGCAGCCATGGTAACGCACATCGGTGGACTGAACGCCGCTGCCGAGACAACTCTCAATCTACCCAATATTCCCGGGGGCAAAAAACTGATCTACACCAACAAGGATCTGCCGCTGGTGGGAATCGACGAGTTTGCCCAACGGGGTGAGTCGGACCCGTTCTATGCGGAACTGGCAAAGATCTGCGCACGCCACAACGATCTGTGGAATCAGGAAGCTGAGCAGTACGTGCTTGAAAACGCGCCGGAGATTTAGTACCCATCTCTCGTGATCAGAATAATGTTTGTGTGTACCGGCAATATCTGCCGGAGTCCCCTGGCTCATCGGCTCCTGGAGAAGCAGCTCGATGAGCGAGGTTTAGGTGATCGGGTTCAGGTTGAGTCTTCTGGTATCGGTTCGTGGCACCTGGGAGAGGACGCCGATTCCCGGATGCGTCGCACCGCCGGCAAACATGGTGTGGCGCTCCACCATCCGGCCCGACAGCTCAGCCGGGAGGATGTAGCGGAGTACGATCTGCTCTTTGCCATGGATAAGGGCCACTACCGGGAAATCCTCTCCCTGAGTAGCGAGGATATTCGCGAAAAGCTCTTCGTGTTCCGCCAGTTCGATCCGGAAGTGAGCTCTGGTGACCACCCCACTCTCCGAAAGCATGCACCCGATGTCCCGGATCCCTATTATGGAGGACCGCAGGGATTTGAGGATGTCTTTACGATGGTGGAGCGTACCTGCCGCGTGATCGTAGATCGAATCGCTCAGGGAGCGCTGCCGTGAGTACCCGGGACCGCCTTGAAGAGATCCGCCTCACCGCGACCTCCCTGCAACAAGCGGTAGTGCAGGTTGCCGGTGACGGGGTAGGGGTAAGATCCGAGCGCACGGTGGGCGGGGGTAGTATTAATGATACCCGTCAGCTGCTGCTCACCAATGGACGCAGTCTGTTTCTGAAGGTGAACGCCAGCGCCCATAGTGGCCTCTTCGCGGAGGAAGCGCGGGGACTCCTAGCGTTGGCTCAGGCGCAGGGACCGCGCGTGCCGACGCCGGTAGGGCTATTTGAGGCCGGCGACCAGCAGTACCTGCTGCTGGAATGGATTCCCACCGGCCGTCCCCGAGGCGATTTCTGGAGTCGCTTTGGTGAGAAGCTGGCGCAAATGCACCGTACCAACCGCTCTGCCCGCTGCGGATTCTCTCATGACAACCACATCGGCGCCACTCCTCAACCGAACGGGTGGATGATCAACTGGCATGAATTCTTCGGTGAGCGGCGGCTCCTCTTTCAAGTGGAGCTTGCCCGGAAGCAGGGGCGCGGGGATGCCGCCATGGAGCGGGGCGTCCGGTCGTTA
>JAWOCO010000353.1:0-6158 GCA_046483765.1 Alkalispirochaeta sp.
CCGGGGGAGCGAGGATCTTAGCCGGCTGGAACACATCGAAATCGGTCGCCGGGGCGATCAACGGATCCGTTTGCAGGATGTGGCGGAGGTGCAAATCGCCTACGCCCTGCCCTCTCGGGTGTTCGTGATGAACGGTGAGCGCGGCATCCAGATCACCGCGACCCCTATCGACGGCGGCAATGTGCGGGAGATGGGCCGCGAGATCGAGAACACCTTGGCCGAGGCCCGAGAGGAGCGCCTCATACCTCCCGATACGGTGTTTGAGACCTACCTGGATCCAGCCGATTACATCGACCGCTCCGTGCGGAACGTGATTCAGGCGGCGGTGATCGGTGCGATCCTGGCGATGCTGGTGGTGTTCCTGGGCCTGGGAGAGTGGCACAACACGGTCCTCATCGGCGTGTCGTTGCCCACCACAATCATTCTCAGCTTCATCCTGATGTCCGGCTTCGATGTCAGCCTGAACCTGATATCGCTGGGAGGCATCGCTCTGGCGGTGGGAATGGTGATCGACTCCTCCATCGTGGTAATCGAGAACATCCACCGCCTGCGCCTGACCCGGGCGCCGATCGGCTCCGCCGCTGAGCTGAGGAGCATCATTATCGACGCCGTGGCGGAGGTGCGGGTACCGGTGATCGCCTCCACGCTCACCTCAGTGTTAGTCTTTCTCCCGCTGTCTCTCACCGCACCGCTGACCAGCGCGATTCTCGGTGACCAGGCGCAGACGGTGGTGTTTTCACTGCTGATCGCGATGACCGTGGCGCTGACGGTGCTCCCCCTGCTGGCGTTTCTCATGTTCCGCCGGCACATCCACGCCGGGGAGTCGCTCACCGGCCTGCAGCGAATCTCCTACCTCACGATGGAGCGGATGCGCCGGGCGTACCGCCGCGTGCTCACCGCCATGCTCCGTCGCCGCTCCCTCACGGTGGCGGGGCTTATGCTCTCCGCCGCTCTCCTGGCAGCCGCGATCGTGGTGGTGCTGCCCCAGATTCCCCGGGAGATCGTGTCCGCGCCCTCCAGCGACCGGATCGTGATCTTCTTCAGAAACACCGCGGTGCAGGATCGCAACGAGATCATCGATGATGTCATCCCGGAACTCCAAACGCGCGTACAAGAGCGGGTGGGCTCGGAAGTGGTAGACACCTATGCCGACGTCATGGGCCGCTTCAATCGACTGTTCATTAACCTCAGGAGTTCGGATGCGGCGGAAATGGTCTTGGGGGAGCTTCAGGAGGAGTTCCCCTCCGAGGGTGAGTGGTACTTCAACGTCATGGAGTGGGACCCGGCGCAGCTGCCGCTGCCGAGAACGATGGATCTGCAGATCAGCGTCATCGGAGATGATCCTACCGTGGCGGTGGGCGTTCTGGAGCAGTTGCGGGAGATCGTCACCGATACGGAGCGGTATAGTTGGTCCTTCACCAACCCCTCTACCAGTTACTCCGATGATCTCGAGCTCACCGCCCGCAGTGAAATCATCGAAGGTACTCCGGGCTACTCGGAATCAGACCTGCTGTCCTTGATCACCACCATTCTCGGAGGAACCACAGCCGTGGAGTTTACCGATGGCGGCGACCGGATTCCCGTACGGGCATCCTATCCGGAGGACGTGATTGAGGGGCGTTCCCGGCTGCAGAACATACTGCTCCCCCTCGGTGACAGTGCGGTCCCCATGAAGCACTTCTTCGATTTCACCGAAAGTACCGGGGTCTCCGGTATCGCCTCCGAGGACGGCGAGCGCATCTTCCGACTGTTCGGCCGGATGGCACCGGCCACCACCACGGCAGAACGTTCAGAGAGCGAAGCGATCGTCAGGGAGGCGGTGGAATCGGACCTCGATCTCCCGCCGGGATTCTCGATCCGCTTCGACAATCCCCAAGAAGAGCTGGACAGCGCGATCCAGTCTTTGTTTGTGGCGCTGGCGGTCTCCCTGGTACTGATATTTCTACTGTTGGCGTTTCAGTTCAACTCTTTGGTGATTCCGCTCATCATTCTTGTGTCGGTACCGTTCGGCTTCATTGGGGTCGTGGCAAGTCTGTACGTGTTCAATTCAAGCTTAAGTCTCAACTCGATGCTGGGAACGATCCTGTTAGGGGGAATCGTGGTGAATAACGCGATCATCATGATCGATTTTTACCTTCGCCTTCGTCACCACACCGGCGACCGGATCGAGGCGATCGTGGAATCGGCAACCTTGCGCTTCGCCCCCATCCTCATGACGATGCTCACCACCGTCTTTGGCATGCTCCCCATTGCGATCGGCCTGGGAGAGGGTTCCAATATCGTACAGCCCTTGGGGATCGCCGTCTCCGGCGGACTGGTGGTTTCTACCCTGTTTACCCTGTTTCTGGTACCGGGTCTCATGAGTCTGATCAATATACGCCGGGAGGATGCATGATCAATCGAATCGGATATATCGCTGCGCTTGTTGCGGTGTTGGGGAGCGTACCGGGAACAATGGGTCTCGCCGCACAGGAGCGATCCGCGGAGGCGCGGGAGCTCTCGGTGGTGGAAATCTCCCGGCGGGCACCGGAGTGGAATCTATCCGTCCGGCGTGCGGCTCACACCCTACGCACCGCTCAGGAGGAGCTGGATGCCACGCCGGGATGGGACGCCTCCGCGCTGAATCTCAGCGGAGACTACCAGTCGGGGCAGTCCACTCCCTGGGAGTTCGGTACATCGATTCGCGCCGAACCGTACTCCCAACTGGCACTGCAGGCGGGGGTCACTACCGACATCACTGACGCCGGCGAAATCAACTCCCGGGAGTTTGCGTCCGTGGAGGTCTCGCCCCTCACGGCGCCCCGGACGTCCTGGGCGCAAGACCGTGACTACCAGGTCGCGGTGGTTCGCTTCAACGAAGCTCATCGGAGTACCGCGCGCAGCGCCGAAGCGGCGGCCCTGGAGATCTTGGTGCGTCGCCAGGAGCGCGCCCTGGCTGAAGAGACGCTGCAGTTGCGGAACCGTGAATATGAGGTTGAGACCCGCCGTCGAGACCTGGGGGAGGCGTCATTTCAGGATGTCCAGGATCGGCAGATTGCGCTCATCGAAGCGCGGCAGGAAACGTTTGCCGCGCAACAACGGGAACTGCAGAGTGAAACCGATCTGGCTCGAGTGGTAGCCCTGGCCGATACACCGCTGCAGGTAACGCCCCTGTCCGTTACGGAACTGCGGGACCTCGTGGAGCGTCGGCTCATCCGGGTGGAGAATCACCAGGATGCGTCTGCGATTACGGCGGCTCTCCTCCTGGCGGAAGCCGAACTGGCGGCCCAGGAACGCGAACTGCGCACGACCCGCGCATGGCGTCCGGATCTCTCGCTCACCGCAGGGGTCTCTTTTCCCCCTGATCGAAGCCGGCCCACCGCCGGCGGCGGTATTCAACTGCGGCTCTCCCCCGGCCAGAACGAGGCCAGTCTGCAGGAGCGCCGGCGGGAAGAGTTGGAGCTGCAGCGCTTGGAAGTTGCGGCGCAACGTTCCACGGCGGAACTGGAGCGCGACCTCACCATGCAGTCACTCACACTGGAGCGGCAAGCGCTGGAGGCTGCGGAGCTCCAGCTCCAGCGCGATCGGAGCGCGGAAGAGGAGGCGATGCTCCTCGTCCAACAAGGACGCCGGACTGAATTGCAACTGGAGCAACTCCGGCTGAATCGCCGACGGAGCGAGATCGGCACGTTTCACTCGGCGGTACAGGTGTACCTCACGGCGGGAGAGTATCTTGATCTCATCGACGGTTCGGACGCAAGATAGCGCTATGAGGAAACATAAACGGAATCCCACAGTTGGGTTAGCACTCAGCGGCGGTGCGGCGCGGGGATTCGCACATCTTGGGGTGATTCAGGTCCTCGCCGAGCATCAGATTCCCGTGCATGTGATTACCGGCACCAGTGTGGGGTCGGTGGTGGGAGCGCTCATGGCCGGCGGTTATACGTCGGAGCAAATGGGTCAGGTCGCCGGCAATCTCAAGTGGCAGAAGCTGGTTTCCCCCACCCTCTCCGGCTTGGGTCTGGTGACGGCCAAGAAACTGGAGTCCTTTGTGAGCGAGCTACTCGGCCAGACTGACTTTAATGACCTACAGATTCCCTTTCGTGCCGTGGCAACCGATATCGCCAGCGCCGAGGAGGTCGTGTTTTCCGAAGGATCGGTGGCGCGGGCGGTGCGGGCCAGCTGTTCCGTGCCGGGCATCTTTGAGCCGTTGGTAGAAGGAGAGGCTGCCTATGTGGATGGAGGTGTGATTAACAACCTTCCCAGCGCGCTGGCGCGGGAGATGGGGGCCGATGTGGTGATCGGCGTTGACCTTAACTCGCAACGCCCCGATCCGCAGCTTCCGGTGAACTTGCTGGACGTCACCTTTCGGAGTTTTGCCATGCTCCTCGATCGCACCAGCGTCGAGGGACGGGAGGATGCGGATCTCGTGATCCAGCCGGACCTGAACGAGTTCAACTATCACGACCTTTCGCATGCCGAGGAAATGATTGAGCGTGGCCACACCGCCGCCTCCGCGGTGCTTTCGGAGATCCGAAAACTCACCGGAAGCCGGGCCCCCACGTGATAGCGTGATGTCCGACTCCAGCGAGATATTTGACCGCCAGGAACTGCTCCGCTCGATTCACGGGGACCACGAGCTCCTGGAACAGTTTATTCGCCTGTTTCACACCGATTTCCCCGCAAAGATCCAAGCGCTCCGTGCTGCGCTTCCCACGGAGGACGGTGCCGATTCCGGCAAGTCTGCCACGCTACGAACCGCCGCCCACAAGATTCTCGGGTCTGCACGGACGATGCGTCTCAAGCGACTCGCCGTTGCGGCGGAGGACTTACAGCGTACTATCGATACCGGAACATATGCGGTCGAGGATGTGACCGCGGCAGCCCACCGGGTGATCGAGGAGTACCACCGGGTGGTGGAGCTTCTCAGTCGAGGGACCGAAGAGGGGACGTCATGAGGCTGGGTACCGAGACGGTAGTTCGACGCCCCCCTCCCCGTGTTAGTATGTTCCCTGAGACATGAGCGACAATAATAATCAACAACCCCCGGACCCGATGCGGCGCCGGAAAATGGCGATGTTTGCCATTATTCCGTTGCTGTTCCTGATACCTTCGATCTCCACGCTGTTTATGAACGCGCAGCAGAACAGCGTTCCCTACTCCTTTTTTACGCAGCAGCTGGAAGACGGCAACGTGCGGTCAATTACCGTCCAGGAAGAGACGGTGACCGGTGTCTTCAGCAGTGAAGTCACCTATCAGGATCAATCGATTACGGAGTTTCAAACCTATATTCCGCAATCGGTGAGTGGCGAGTACCTTGATCGGATCGACCAGGAGGGAGTCGAGGTAAATACCCTACCCACTCCGGACAATTCGGGACTGGCGATTCTACTGAACCTGCTTCCCTTCGCGATCATGATCTGGATCTTTGTCCGCATGTCCCGCGCCATGCGCCAGCAAGGTGGCGGGGGCATGCAGGGCATGTTCAACGTGGGTAAAAACAAGGCCAAGAAGTTTCAGAAATCGGACAGCGACACCACCTTCGATGATGTGGCCGGCGCCGACTCCGCCAAGGTTGAGCTTCAAGAGGTGGTGGACTTCCTCCGCAATCCGGAACGCTACCAGGAGATGGGAGCCGAGATTCCCCACGGCGTGCTCATGGTGGGACCTCCGGGGTCGGGAAAAACGCTGATCGCCCGAGCCGTGGCGGGAGAGGCGGACGTGCCCTTCTACTCGATCTCCGGATCCGACTTTGTGGAGATGTTCGTAGGCGTCGGTGCCAGCCGCGTGCGGGATCTATTCAAGGACGCCCGGGAGAACAGTCCGGGCATCGTCTTCATCGACGAGATCGACTCCATCGGTCGGCAGCGGGGCGCCGGGCTTGGCGGCGGACACGACGAGCGGGAGCAGACACTGAACCAGCTCCTGTCTGAGATGGACGGCTTTGACAAGTCGGAAACGGTCATCGTGCTGGCGGCCACCAACCGGCCGGACGTACTGGACCCGGCGCTCCTGCGGCCCGGTCGCTTTGACCGGCGCATTACCGTCCCCGCTCCGGCGGTATTTCCGCTTCCAGTTTTTGTTTTAACTGATCATAAGCTTTTTTTAACGCCCCTTCGCCAACCAACTCCACCGACCTGGCCTTAAAAGATAATCGACCTAAAGGTTTGTACATATCC
>JAWOCO010000282.1:0-3865 GCA_046483765.1 Alkalispirochaeta sp.
GCGGCGAGATCCTCATAGAAGCCGTTTCCCCGATAGATCGCGCGTCCCGCGGGACTGTCCCCCAGGTCGGTCCAGGACTCACCACCGTCGGAACTCTCGTAGATGCCATGAAACGTAGTAGCCACCAGTACTCGGCGCGAGTTATGCGGAGAAACGGCCGCACTGGTGAGATAGGTGTTCTCTCCGGTGGCATCCCGCAACGTCGGGACTTCTACCGAACCATCAGTATCTGCGCGGGTTACCATGAGCGCCGTGGGCTCCACCCGAACGTGATCTATCGACACCGCCCACACGGTACCGGTGGACAGGACCAGCAGCGCACAGATCGCTGCGATGAAAGACTTCAGCTTCATGCCGGGAATGTAACACGATTTACCCCCGGCGCATCTACACTGCTCACGGGGTGACCCCGGGGGTGACCGGGGTGACCGGCGTCGGTGAGCTTGATACGATGGGGTGGGAGGAACCAATGAACGTAGCCGTAGTAAGCGACATCCACGACAACATCTGGAATCTGGAAAAGGTGATAGCCATGCTTCCCGAGGAACAGCCCCGGGAGCTATTTTTCCTCGGAGACTTCTGCGCTCCCTTTACGCTGGCACAACTGGCGCAGGGCTTCTCCGGACCGATTCACGTGGTCTTTGGCAACAACGATGGCGACACATATCTGTTGAGCCACATCGCCTCGCAACACGATCACGTCGCGCTGTACGGCCAGCTGGCGGAGATCACGGTTGGGGGAAAAGCGGTGGCACTTAACCACTACCCCGATATCGCCGCCGGTCTCGCCGATTCCGGCACGTACGCCGCGGTGTTCAGTGGCCATGATCACAAGAAGTACATCGTCCCCCGCGGTAACACGCTGTGGGCCAACCCCGGGGAAGTGATGGGCCGCTTTGGTGAACCGAGCTTCGGAATCTGGGATACCGAAACCAACGAGTTTCGGCACATCTCCATCTGATCGCATGAGACCCATGCTGTGAGACGTACCAGCCGTTACACCGTCCGCTTTCCCGAGCCGATCTATCCCGCGGCAGAGACCTATCACCAGCGGTTTATGGAGTTCCCCTTCTGGTACCGCTGGTATCTGCGACTCCGCGGACTACTGGGGGCGCGGACGGTGGAGGAGGCCACCCGGGCGCACCATCTCCAGGAACTTCGGCGTCGGCTGGATCGTGTGGCGCGGAGCTACGTGGATTGTAGCGTTCCGGCGCTGCTGCCGGCGTTTCACCACCACGTGCGCTCGCTCAAGGCTCAGCTCCAGCGGGTCCGCCCCGCCCTGGACGAAACTACCGGGCTCGCGCGGGGGGCGTTCCTGAGAACGATGCTGGAGCACAGCGCGCCGGCAGTGGCCGAGCGACTCCACGCCGCCGCCGGCTTCTCGGCAGACGAGCTCTCCGACCCGAATCTCTCTCTACAGGAAGCGCAGACCCGCGTCCGCCGCAACGTTACCGCCGCCCTGGAGACGGAGGTGGCCGAGATCGAGCGGCGCGTCGCCCCCATCTGGAGCGCACTGCGCACGCTCAACCTGCTGCAGCGGGTGGATCTCGATGTGCTGCTCCCGGTCCAGGGAGCGCGCCGCGAACAGACCCCGCTGCGGGTTGTTCAGGACAGCTTGCTCCACCTGTACCAGGCGCTGGAGCTATGTCACCGTCATCTCAACGCGGATGCCACCGAAGGGGCGTGGGCGTTTGCCCACCAGCGGATTCGCGCGCAGCCGGGTCCGGCCCGAGCGATCTGGTCGGAAATCGAGGAGTTTCGCGCAGCCACGCCCTTTATAGATCTGATCCGCTATGCCGCGGGAGAGCCGTTCCTCGAGATTCCGGGACTCACGATTAAGAGCGATTGGTGGAACCCGCTGCGGGAGGAATGGGTCCATCGCAGCGTGGAGCGCGTGGGAGGGGTGCTCCTTCAGGCACGGCAGGAATCGCTCTCGCAGATTCTGGCGCAGACCTATCTTATCGATCGTACTCCGCAGACGTGGATTCCCTCCGCCCTGCAGCCGCACACCACCGGCTACTTGCTGCTGTTGGCCACGAGTGAGTTCTTTCACGATACCCGCCGGGTGATCTCCCAGCTGGTGATCGACGCTGAATTTTACCATTTGGACACGCGGAATACGCTTCACCAGGCGGCGCTGCAGCTGGATCAATCCCTGGAACGGCTGCGCACCCTCTTGGGAGACGACCGGGATCCGGGAACACTGCGGGAGGAGATCCAACGCCTCCAACAGCGCAGCACCACCTCCTCGGTGGTTCGCCGCCAGCTCACCGGCCTCTACGAGCGCTACCGCCCGCGGGTACGCACGTCAATCGAAGAAACGGTAGATGCCCTCGAGCTGATCGGCAGTCTCATCTCCCGCACCGAGGACGGTACCGAACGCGCCTACCGCATCCGGGAACTTCACAGTCAAAGTTTCAGCGGAGACTACGCGCCGCGGGAGCTGATCGACATCGTGGCCACCCGCTGGCATACCCTGGGGCGGAGTCTGCGGGCGCTCTACCGGTTGGAAAACGACCTGACTACTCGGAGTCGGCCACAAGATCCTGAAATTCCGGATGTCGCTGGATAAACCCTTCCACGTACCAGCACACCGGAACCACGGAGCGGCCCTGTTCGCGAGCGGTCTCTAGGGCAGTGCGCACCACGTCGCCGGCGATCTTGCGGCCGCGCAGCGCCGGCGGGGTGTAGGTGTGAGTCATGACCCACTGATCCTCGCCGCGTGGTTCATAGACCACATACGCCTCTTCTCCATCGACCGCTGCGACGAAACGCTGAAAATCGGGGTCATGCTGTACGGTATAACTCATTAATATCCTTCCTTCAAATCGACGGTGCCGCCCTCGTCCACCGAAGCGCCCTCGGCGATCCACCGGGCTACGGCGTCGGTCACCTCTTGGGCGCTGGCGCGCGTGGCGGCGGCGTTGTACCCTCCAAGGTGGGGAGAGAGCAGCACATTGTCCAGTTCGTGAAACGGAAACTGTGAGGGCAACTGGGTACTCCCGGGAGGATCCGGGTAGTGGTACCACGTATCCAGGGCGGCCCCGGCAAGGGTGCCGTTCCGCAGCGCGCGGAAGAGCGCCTCTTCCTGGACTACCTCACCGCGCCCCACATTCACCAACACCGCACCACGCATCTGGGTCAGCTCTCGGGCGCCCAGGAGCCCCCGCGTACTTTCGGTCAGGGGCAAGGTGGACACCACCACATCCGCAGCAGAGATCACGTCGGTCAGGCTGGTGGAGACCTCGTCGAACAGCCCTTCCGGGATGCCCTGTCTGCCTTCCTGCCGCCGAAACCCTCGGCACCGTACGCCAAAGGGCGTCAAAAAACGCGCCAGCCACTGTCCAATAGACCCGGTGCCCAGCACCGCCACGGTGGTGTCGTACAGGGAGCGCCAACTCTCAGTAGGGGGTTCCGCCGCGGCAAAGCCATGCCATACCCCACCACGGAGATCGCGATCGTATTCTACCAAGCGGCCGAGACTGCCCATGATCAGCGCCACCGCCCGTTCCGCCACCCACATGCCGTTGGCGTGGGCGTTAATCACCTGCAGCGAGCGTTCCCGCAGCGCCGTGAGCGGGAGCGTATTGAGCCCCGCCATGGGGACCGCCACCAGGCGCAGATTCGGGAGATCCTCCAGGATTTCCGCCGTGCATCCCAAGGTAATCAGGGCGATCGCCTCCTGCCAGGTAGCGGGAGGCAGGTGCGCAATATCGGAGGCGTGGCGCACCGGCACCACCGTGGCCCCGGTGGCCAGGGCCAGTTCCTCGGCGCGTTCTTTCCAGAGCGTGTTGTCGGGAGTGTTTAGGAGTACCGTCACGGGCCGTATTGTAGCGCGGCCGTGGCTTGAATAAAAGACCGTCCA
>JAWOCO010000391.1:0-3184 GCA_046483765.1 Alkalispirochaeta sp.
CATCAATCCGTATTCGATCAGCTGGAATCGCGTGGTGGACCTGAACGATCGCGCCCTGAGAAACGTGATCACCGGTCTCGGCGAGTTACCCGACGGTCCCCCGCGGCAGGGTGGATTCGATATCACCGTGGCCAGCGAACTGATGGCGGTGTTGGCGCTGGCCACCGATCTGGCGGACCTGCGCGCCCGGATCGGCCGCATCGTGGTGGCCTCCGACACCTCGGGGAATCCGGTCACCACGGAAGATCTCGGTGTGGCCGGCGCGGCCACGGTGCTGCTGCGGGACGCGCTGTGGCCCAACCTGATGCAGACCTTAGAGGGACAGCCGGCGTTTGTGCACGCGGGACCGTTTGCCAATATCGCCCACGGAAACTCCTCGGTCATCGCCGACAAGGTAGCCCTGGCGCAGGGAGGCTTTCTGGTAACGGAGAGCGGCTTCGGTGCGGATATCGGCATGGAGAAGTTCTTCGATATCAAGTGCCGGGTGAGCGAGACGTTTCCCGATGTGGTGGTCCTGGTGGCCACGGTGCGTGCGCTGAAGATGCACGGCGGCGGCCCCAAGGTCACTCCCGGACAGGCGCTGGCTCCCGAGTATAAGCAGGAGAATCTACAACTACTCGAGCGCGGGCTGGACAACCTTCGGGCGCACCTGCGGGTGGCCGGCGAGTTCGGCGTGCCGGTGGTGGTGGCGATCAACGCCTTTGGTACCGACTCCGAGGCGGAGTGGAACCTGATCCGTGACGCCGCTCGGGAGGCCGGGGCGTACGACGCGGTGGTGACCCGACACCACGCGGCGGGAGGCGAGGGTGCCCGCGATCTGGCAACCGCGGTGGCCGCCGCCGCCGAGCAGAAGAGTGAACCGCGCTTTCTCTATGACCTCTCCGATTCGATCGAGGAGAAGCTCCGCAAGGTGGCAACCCGCCTATACGGCGCCTCCGATATTGATATCAGCCCCACCGCGGCACAGCAAATGGCTACGTTCGAGGAGCGCGGCTATGGCGACTTGCCGGTGTGCATCGCGAAGACGCATCTCTCTCTGAGTCATGATCCGGCGCTCAAGAACGCGCCCTCGGGCTTTGTGTTTCCCATTCGGGAGTTACGCCCCAGCGTGGGCGCGGGCTTTGTGTATGCCCTGGCGGGAGATATTCGCACCATGCCCGGCCTGCCCAGTCAGGCCGCGTACCGGGGAGTCGATATTGACACCGACACCGGGAAGATTCGGGGGCTCTTTTGAGTGAAAGCCAGATGCAGATCGATTGGGATGACCTGCGCCACGACGTAATTGGGCACTCCGCCTCCATCTTTACCCCCTATGGGGAACGGCTTCTGCTGTACGCGGACTTCACCGCCTCCGGTCGGGGGCTGCTGAGTATCGAGCGCTATATGCAGCACATCTTGGAACTGTACGCCAATACGCACACGGAGGATGATGCCACCGGCGACTGGACCTCGCAGCGTCTGGCGGCGGCGGAGGCGCTGATCCTAAAGCGGCTCAACGCCGGCGATGACTACGCCCTGATTCCGGTCGGCCCCGGGGCCACCGCCGCGGTGACCCGGCTCCAGCAGATCCTGGGAATCTACATGGCCCCCGCTACCGGGGACCGGATCGGGCAGGAGCGGTTGCTGCCGAAAGACGAACTGCCGGTGGTGTTTGTGGGACCTTACGAACACCACTCGAATGAGATTTCCTGGCGGGAAGGGCTGTGTCAGGTAGTGGAAGTTGAGCTGGACGCTGCGGGGAGGCTGAGTATCGAGGATCTGGAACGTAAACTTGCGGATCCGCAGTTCCGGGGGCGGGAGAAGATCGGCTCATTCTCTGCAGCCTCCAACGTATCGGGGATCCGAACCGATGTTTCGGCGGTGGCGCAGGTGCTTCACCGCCACGGAGCGCTGGCATTTTTTGACTATTCCGCCTCCGCCCCGTACGTCGAGATCGATGTCGCCGGGAGCGGGGAGGGCTACCTGGACGGGGTGTTCTTCTCGCCCCACAAATACCTCGGCGGGCCGGGGGCAAGTGGAATACTGGTAATCCGTAAGGAGCTGTACCGTGATGATCTTCCTCCCTCGGTGGCGGGTGGCGGGACGGTGCGTTTCGTAAACGCCACCAGTCAGGACTACGTGGAGAATATCACCGAGCGCGAGAAAGCGGGGACTCCGGCCATCCTGCAGACGATCCGGGCCGCCCTGGCGATCGACCTCCAACACCAGGTAGGAATCGATCGTATCGAAGCCCGGGAATACGAGCTCATGAGCCGGGCGCTGACGCGGCTTGGGGACCTCCCGGAAATCGAAGTGATCGGCAGCGCGCCCCCTGAGGATCGGTTGGCGATCTTCTCGTTTAACGTTCGGTCCGGTGAGAGCTATTTGCACCCCCGCTTTGTGGTGCGGCTGCTCAACGATCTCTTCGGGATTCAGTCGCGGGCGGGGTGCTCCTGTGCCGGGCCGTACGGGCATCGGCTGCTGCACATCGATCTGGACACCTCCGAGCGGTACCGCAAGTATATCGCCGGTGGGCAGGAAGGAATCAAACCTGGGTGGGTCCGGCTCAACTTCCACTACCTCCTCTCGGACTCTGAGTTTGAATTTCTGTGTCAGGCGATCGAGTTTGTTGCTCGCTGGGGTGTTGTCTTTCTGGCGGAGTACCGCTTCGACGTGACCAGCGGTCGCTGGATGCATATGACGGAGCGAGAAGAGATCGTTGCGGTGAGTGCGGCGGAGGCGTTGGCCTACGAGACGGAGCGTATGCAGAGTGCGCCGCGGGAGATATCCGATGCCGCCCTGGAGTCTCGCCGTGCCCAGCATCTCGAGGCCGCCCGGACCCGGGCAGCAACGCTGGGGCAATCTTTCTCACCGGACTCCCTGCGTTCAACCACGGACGAACTGATCCCCTTCTCCTATATCGCCACCTAACCACCGGTGAAGCAGGTTGCCCCGGAGAACGGCGGGAAGTACTTTTACGACAAGGAAAAACACTGATGAAACGCGCAATTGTAATTGGGAGTGGGTTTGGAGGACTTTCGTCGGCTGCTTTTCTGGCGCGCGACGGCTATGATGTAACGGTGCTGGAGAAGAACTCCTGGGTCGGGGGCCGGGCCCGCGTGCTTGAGCGCGATGGCTATCGGTTCGATATGGGTCCCAGCTGGTACTGGATGCCGGATCAGCACGATCGGTGGTTTGAACAGTT
>JAWOCO010000064.1:0-2718 GCA_046483765.1 Alkalispirochaeta sp.
TCGTATCCGGAGAGTTTGATCGTGGTCTTCCCCACCGCCTGAAAGATAATCGTCACCGTGCCCGCTTCGGGATCGGCGTCGGCAATCGTCAGTGGAATCCGTTCGCCGAAGTTCTCGTCCAGTTGAATGATAATAAACTGTCCCGCCTGGCGTGCCTCCGCGATGTAGGGCGCCTCGAAGGTGATCCGAAACACGTCGTCCGAGAGCTGCTGCTTGTCCACAATCCGATTCATAGGGGTTCCTTTTTGTATCTACCGTTTTCGGGCGATGCTCCACACGTGGTGGATCTTGGTGCCTTCGAAATCTTCCGGCATCGTGAGTTTGGTGATCTTGCGAATGTCCAGGACCTCGTTGGCGGCGCGATTGTTGCGTTCGGTCGGGGAGCCGGATCCGTTCCGGTGCGGGCGGCTCGCGCCGGAGGAGGACGTACGACGGGAGGAACCGTAGCGCTGGAGCGCGCGGTCCATTAGTTCCTGCCGGTCAAACTGAAACTTGCGCTTATTGGTGGAGAAGATGAGTTCTCCTCCCGGTTCAAGCAGGTCGAGACACTGGGTAAGAATGGCGAGGTGGTCGCGTTGTACGTCGAAGGTGGTCTGCATATTCTTGGAGTTAGAAAAGCTCGGCGGGTCCAGCACGATCACGTCAAAGCGGCGGCCTTCTCGGGCAAGCACGTCCAGTTCCTGCAGGACATCGCAGCGGCGAAACTCGTGGTGCGGTCCAATCAGCGCGTTCAGTTCCATATTCTCCTGGGCCCACTCCAAGTAGGTATTGGAGAGATCCAGGGTGAGGGTGGAGCGTGCGCCGCCGGCGGCGGCATAGACGGTGAAGCTGCCGGTGTAGCCGAAGAGGTTCAGGAACCGTGCGCCCTCGCAGCGCTTGGCCACGTAGAGCCGCAGTTCCCGGTGATCGAGGAAGAGCCCGGTGTCCACGTAGTCCGAGAGGTTCACCTTGAATAGGAGACCCTGTTCCTCTATTTCCAGGGTGTAGCTGCGCCGGTCCACCGGTTCGTACTGATCGGTCCCTTTCTGCCGCTCTCTGCGCTTAAAGAACACCCGCTCCCGGGGTACGGTGAGCGCCTTGGCGGCGGTGTCCAGCATCGCCTTCAGCCATTCTTCGTGTTCCTCCGGGGTGCGCTCATGGGGCCGCGCGTATTCCGCGACGTGGAGGTGGTTGTTGTACCAGTCCACTGCGAACGGCAGCTCCGGGATGTCCTTGTGGTAGACGCGAAAGGCGTTGGTACCGACCCGTCTGGCATACTTCCAGAGATGTTTGAACCGCTTCTTCAGACGATTAGCGAAGTAGGTTTGTTGCTCTTCCAGGGTGCTCATGAACCGGTAGCGACGCCCTGCTGCATGCGCATCTTCACCGAGAGGACCGCGTAGCCCGACGAGAGATCTTCCTTTTGAACCACCACGTCGTCCGGCACCTTGATTTTTACGTTGGTGAAGTTCCAAATCGCCTTAATGCCGCACTGCACCAGCAGATCCGCCACCGCCTGGGCGTGCGGAGAGGGAACCGTGAGTATCGCCATGTCCACCTGGTGGTTGCGAATCTGGTCGGTGAGCTCGTCCAGACTGAAAATCGGCACGCCGTTGGTCACCTGTCCGATCTTCGCAGGGTCCGGATCAAAGGCCGCCACGATATGCATGCCGTGTCGGGGGAATTCCGCATAGCCCATCAGTGCCGATCCCAGATGACCGGATCCCACCAGGATCGCGTTGTGTACCTGATTCCAGTCCAGGAAGCGGTTAATCGCCTCAATCAGGTCATTCACGGGAAAACCGATGCGGGGCTTTCCGATGATTCCGGTGACGGCCAGATCCTTGCGGACCTGAATCGCCTCCAACTCGAGTTCTTCGGCTATAACGGTTCCAGATATGAACGACCGACCCTCCCGGGCGGCAGCTTCCACAACATGCAAGTATGAGGGGAGGCGTTTGATCGTCGGCAGACTTGCGAGCTTAATGGGCTTCATGTACTATTTCCTCTGATCGAACTCTACGGTTCGCCGATTATAGCGCGAGCGGGCAGAAATTAACAGTGATCGACCCCCCATTTATACAACAGAATATCGATTCCTCCACTGATTCTCGAGAGGTGTCTTCCTCGGTGGTACTGGCAGAACGGCTGGTGCACGGTGGTGCCGCCCTGGTGCGCTCGGAATCGGGGGTGGTCTTCGTGGAGGGCGCACTCCCCGGCGAACAGATCCGTATTGGTCCAGTGTACCGTGCCGGTGGTACCCCCCGGGCGGACCTGCTTGCAATTCTCGAACCGTCACCACATCGCCGTGTTCCGGCGTGTCCCCTGTTTGGCGAATGCGGCGGCTGCGACTGGCAACATCTGGAGTATCCGCAGCAGCTGCGGTGGAAGCGGGAGATCCTGGCGGAGAACTTTCGACGTCTCGGATCCTTTTCGATTTCCCCGGGGGAGATCGACGTGATCGCCGGGGCGGAATACGGCTATCGCAGCCGGGTGCAGGTACACCCCGCCGCCTCCGGGGGAGTGGGCTTCCGGCGGCGTCAGTCCCACGAGACGCTGGCCGTTGCGCACTGCCCGGTGGCCTCCCCCGCGATCAATGCGGAGCTGGCGCGGCTGAACGCGGGGAACCAGCCGAACGATGGAGGGCTTCCCCCGGCGCGAACGGTCCTGGTTGAAGATGACCACGGTGTAGCTCAGGGAGGGGCACAGCGGGAGGCGGTGATCTCGATCGACGGTGTC
>JAWOCO010000075.1:0-5205 GCA_046483765.1 Alkalispirochaeta sp.
CTGACGCGCGGAAAGCCGCCCATCAACGCGGCGGCGTCGCGGAAGACCTTAGGTACGCGCCGTTGTCGGATGGAGATGAAGAGGTCACCCTCGATGCCCGTAAAGAGGATGCCGACGAGCTGGGGCGGATTCTCCGGCATCTGATCACTACCGGGCGGTCCCCACCGGGATTCGATCCCGATCGGCGCAACTGACAGCTCCTTCAGCCACGCTCCACGGGGGACGTACGTCTGTTTTGCGGCGTAGTCCACGCGAAAACCACTCTTTCGTGTCCTGTAGACGCGCCGGCTCGCTCCGACACGTCCTTACCGGTAGCCATTACCGTCGGGTAGCATAATGTCCAGGATGATCGCGTCAGGATGGGTTATTTCCAAAGACTCCATTACCCCTGCAGCTTTGTCAAACTGGATTACTTCATGATCGTTCAGCATGAAATAGTCCGCTACTATGCTGCGAATCAGTTCATTGTCTTCAACCACATATACCCGTGCCATCAGGTTCTAGTGTTACACATTTCTTACCGCGGCAGGAGCATGGTTATTCGATGTTTTGCACAATCCTGACGAACGGTGGTCGGGAACTTCGCACTTGTCGACTACCCTATGGGTGCTGATAAGAAAGGAGAGAGATATGTCGCGCAAACAAGATGAAGAGTTGGTCGCCCGAGTGCAACAGCGGCTCGAGCAGGACCATGTGGTCCCGGACCCATCTAAGATCTCGGTAAACGTGGAACGACGCGGTTCTCTACTTAACCGAGAAACAGTAGTGGCTGTGTATGGACCGATCGCGTCCGAACCGGAGGGAACGCGCATCATGAACAGCGTTGACCAGGCGATCGATGGATCGGAAAAAGTTTCCGTAGAGAACCATTTGGTGGTTCCTCTCGTATGATCGGACGGCTGGTCCATAACCTCTCATTTCGTCAAGTGTCGGATCCCGATGGGGCACGGATTTTCCGGCGATACACCGCATAGCGATGCTTCAGTGAATCGACGTAGTCGTATTGCTCTTCGGTAGCCCGCAGTTCAGCCTCCGGGAGTCCATCTCAGCGAACCACGGGGAGACCGCTTCGCTCGTAGACGTCATTAAGAGCGGCCACCGTTTCCCCGCGGTAGGCGCTGTGGTCTACCGGTTTCTCAGGCTCATGCTCCGGTGGCACCTTCAGTGACTGGCGCGGCGCCCGCCCGGCGCCGGCGCGACGTGATATATCTTTGAGCTTTGCCTGGGTGCGCGATGTCGCTTATGCGTTCCATTCCACTATTCAGCATCGCCCGCCAGGCGTGCTATTCTGTTGGTACGGAAGCGCTCGGTGGCGCGCCAAAACTATCAACGTGGTCACAACCCGTGTCAGCGGAACGCCACAGAAGAGTTACAGGCCATCGACCGTCCTGATCTCTTCGCTTCCGGATTTCTTGTGATCTCAGAGGAGTCTAACACCACCGACCGCATAATGCGCCTAACCGTCGCTTGACAGGAAAACATAACAACCTATGATTAAGACGTCGAACAACCCGGAGGTCTGCATGAGCAGGTGCCGGACGGTAATCTCTTCAGAGTAGTCGCGACCGCGATAGACATGGAGACCCGCCATCACGTCGGCGTCAAGATAGGCTTCTATGCTGTCGGTGAAATCAAGCTCGCCGCGTTCTGTGAGCATCGCGACGAGCGTCGCGGTAAACAGCCTTCCCACACTGGCGAGGTCATTCGGTTGATCCACGTGGACAGGAGATCCATTGCCGTAGTCGGCGGGGCGCACGTCCACACCGAGCTTGTCAGATTGTACCAGTAGGAATGCCCGTCGGACCCGACGATCACGCCGCACGCCGACGCGGCGCGAAAACACCACGCCGACTCCTGGAGTCTGGTCATGGACGACGGTCGGGCGTTTGTGGACGGCGCGTTTCCCGGCACGCCGTTACCGGCGCGCGGCTATCCCGGGCTCATGATCATATGCGCTTCCCGAAGCGCCGCCACCGCAAGCATCAGTACCGAGACCCCAACAGCAACCCACTCTCCCGTACTGAGCGGTCTACGTTCGGCCTTTGGAACCCGTTGAGAGGAAGAACGAAACGTCTCGGATCGATTAACGGAGATCGAGTGAGTCGCTGCGGCGAGCAGAGTTGCCGCCATCATCTCATAGAGACCACTCCGAGAGAACACCGCCGGCGTTGGAGCCATGCGCTCGTCCATCGGGATGCTGAAGGAGTTGGTTCCGAGGGTCAGGCCGTACATGATCATCCACGCCAAAGGAATCAGGTATCCAAAACCTATGTTTCGGACGCGGAGCACGTAGTTCGCCACCACGACCACCAGGAGGCCAAGGAGATTGACGCCGAAGATAGTGAGGAACTCCGCACGGAGTGTGTCGGCGGCGGTATCGCCGGCAAGCGCATTAAGCGGACCGAAGCCACTCATCAAACCCTCGGGAAGGATCCAGTAGGACACGGTCCAGGCGGCAAAGAACACTACCAATCCCATCGCGTACAAGCTTATGAAGCGGACAATGAGCCTGTCGCTCCCCAGGAAGTCATGAAACACGGCCGTTCCTCCTCAGTATCGGCTTTTTTCCACTGTCCACGATATACACGCGCGCAATTGACAGATATCACGAGAGTACGTAACGTGTCACTATCTTTTGAGACACGGGAGGTCTGTATGAAGGCTAGTGTAACGGAGATGCTCCTGTTCTGGAGCCTCTAAAACCGGGATCCGTCGGATCCGCGTAGAGGTTTCACACGAGTAGTCCATTTCGTCACCGTGGCCGTCGCATCCGCGCCGTAGCCGCATAGCTCACCAGAACAGGGGCATCTGGAGTTTCCACTCAGTCGTGACGCGTTGAGGGATAGCTCTATGTCCAGAACAACCCTTATCCCGTGGGGATGGCGGCGCTACGCAGCGACAGCTCCGTTCGCCGAGCGCCCCGGGCTCCTCCCCGCCCGTGTGACGGGCCACCAGCACCACCACTACACCGTCGTGGCCGGCTCCGACGCACACCGCCTCCGCACCCAGGTCTCGGGGGCGTTCAGCTATCGCGCCGCCGGTTCGGCGGACTACCCCACCATCGGTGACTGGGTCCTCATCGACGCCGAGTCGGGAGTGATCCAGGAGGTCATGCCGCGGCATACCGCCATCTCCCGCAAGACCGCCGGAGATGAGACCCTCCAACAGGTAATCGTCGCCAATATCGATGTGGCCCTCCTCGTCTTCGCGATGGACGGCGCCCGGGGGTTCACCGTCGGCCTCGTCGAGCGGGCGACGACCACCGCGTGGAACTCCGGGGCGCGACCGGTGATCGTCCTCAACAAGAACGACCTCGCCGATGCGGCCCGGCGGGACCAGATCTTCCGTGATGCGGAGACGGCGGCACCAGGCGTGGAGATCATCCCCGCGAGTGCCCGTGACGGCACGGGAGTACCCCAACTTCTCGCCGCCCTCGCCCCGGACGAGACGGTTGGCATGCTCGGCAAGAGTGGTGTCGGCAAATCAGCGCTTCTCAACGCCCTCGCCCGCGAGCGGGGCGAGGAGATCCGGGTGCGGGAGGGAGAGCTGCGCTCGGGGGACCTCCAGGACCGCCCCACCACGACGGACAAGCAGCTCTACCCCCTCCCGGGAGGCCCAATCATCGCCGACGTGCCGGGGCTCCGGGAGCTCCAGCTGTGGGCCGACGAGGCAAGTCTCGACGAGACGTTCCCAGAGATCGAGGCGCTCGCAGCGGAGTGTCGCTTCAACGACTGCACCCACAACGGTGAGCCCGGGTGTCGCGTCCAGGAGGCCCTTGCCACCGGCGAGCTCCCGCTGGAGCGCTACGAGCGCTACCTCGACCTGCAGCGGGAGATTGCGTACCTCAGTCGACGGAAAGACCAGCGGGCCAGACAAGAGGAGGAGATGAAGTGGAAAAAGATTGCCAAACACATCCGGAACTACGAGAAGTCCCGACGGCGGCCCGAGTGACGGCGGCCCGAGTGACGGTAGCCCGAGTGACGGCGCACCGAGTGAAAGCGGCGGCCGGCGGGGGCTATCACACACGCGGGCGGAGTCCCGCCGCCGCCGGCGGCCCGCGGGCCGCCTCCCGACGCTACGAAATCGCGCCGATCTTTCTCAGATAGTCGACGCTGCCCTTGAGCGCGTCGTCGCCGGCAACCTCAAGGGTCGTATACCCGTCGAACCCAGCCTCCTTGAGCGCCGTAGCGGTTCCCGCTATATCCACCGCCCCCGAACCGAGGGGAATCGTGGCCATTCCCATTCCGAAGACCGTGCCTCGTTGAGGCTCTAAGTCGGTGGGCATGTCCTTCCAATGCACGTGTTCGATCTTGCTTCCAAACACCTTGACGAACTCCACCGGATCTCCCCCTCCAAGCCACAGATTTCCGGTGTCCAAGTTGATTCCCAACGCATCAGAGTCACACGCGTCCAGAATCTTCTGGGTTCGATCGATGGAATCGGTATACGGCCCGTGTGGTTCGAGAAGCAGTTTTACGCCGTAATCCTCGGCCATTCTCAACGGTTCATAGAGCCGCTGAGCTATCGTAAAGATCCCCTCCTCCTCGGTGAGCGCCTCGCCGTATGCCGTGTGCGGCTCTCCTTCGGTGGTGATGATGTGTTTTATGCCGATCGCCGCCGCGGCCCGAACCGCCTTCATGATTTGAGCAGTGCCGTACCGCCAGGGGGCCGGCGGGTCCAACAGCAACGAATGCGCGCAGTAGCTGGTAATCGTCAGTCCATGCGAATCAAACATTCGCTTCAGGTCGAAGGGATTGGCGTCCAGGCTCGCCACCGCGGCAAAGCCGAACCCCACCCCCAGGTCAGCGCCGTCGGAGTTTTCCGTGACGTCGGCATACTTGAATCCCATCCCTGCAATACGCTCGAGTTGGTGATTAAGAACCGAAAACGGGTCAATTAGGGCAAAACATCCTACTTCCATGGAAGCCTCCTAGATAGTGATCTTGGTGCTTTCTCTATACCCGATTCCACGAACGGTGTCGTTTAGAGCTAACCTGTGGTAAAATTTGAACGTCTACTGGAGGCATGAAGGAGACGGAAGCCATCAACGAGTTACCTGCCACCTTTGACGGGCCAGACCACTCCACCGCCGATACCTGCGAACCACTCAAAAGAGCCGCCGCTCAGGGTCGTGTGACGCTCAACGCATGGACTCATAGCGCCTACCCCGGTGCATCCCTTCCTCCAGACACCCTTCCAGGCCTC
>JAWOCO010000091.1:0-11062 GCA_046483765.1 Alkalispirochaeta sp.
GAGGAGTCCGGCGTTATGATAATGCGTTCTTCCCGTCGTCGCTGAGAGGCGATTCCCGCTTCCAGAATGTTTCCCAGACGCTCGATCAAGTCATCCGGCGGCCGCTGCGTGAAGGTGAGGTTCAGAAAACTGAGCGCTTTCTCCGGCTCGCCGTACGGGGAGACCCCGGAGATGCGGGCGGAAACAAAGAATGCCAAGGGGTCGGTCTTCTCACGTTGAATAAAACTGAAGCGCAGCGACACGGTATTCTTGGATTTTTGCAACGTCTCTTTTAACGCCGGCGTCATAGTGGTGATCACCTTGGCGCTTCGCATCGAACTAGAATAGATAATACATGGCCACTGGTACCCAAGGGCCTTGATAAACACCTGCTTGGTGTTGAGCAAGAGTGCCCGGATCACTTCTTTGGTGAACGTGACGTCGGCGTTCTGAAATTGGTCGTAGTAGTGAGAGATTTGTTGACTGGTTGTCACGGCCATGAACGAGTGTCAGAGTATGCCTTCGTCACGAGGTTGTCAATCTTCCGGCTGTTCGGAAGTGGGGAGGGATGCGTCAAGATCGGAGATGATCCGGGTTGTTATTTGCTCGATCTCTTCCGCTTCTTCAGGATCGATCCGCACATGCCCCGAGGGAGTGCGATGTTCTCGCTCACTGAAAAGCTCGTCAGTCACCAGGAGTGCGGCCAGAATAGATTTTTTCAGGGGATCACCGGTGGCAACCGTCTGCTCGATCTGCTCCACCCGGGTGCGAAAATGCTCGAGGAGCTGCTCTATGTACTCGGGGCTCTCGTCGGACTGTATCTGGAACGACGCCCCGAGTAGTTCGATTCGCATCATGGCTTTTAGAAAATATCAAGTTCGGGGCTTTCGCCGGAGGATTCCTCCTCCTCTCCGTCGTCGTGCTCTTGGTGCTGCTCTTTGTCCTGGTCGTGGTCGTGGTCCTGATCGAGTTCGGCGTGGGTCTCGTTCGCTTCCGGTTCGGACTGGTCCGACGGTTCGTTAGGTGTGTCCGGCTCAGTGGAAGTCTCCTGCGCCACCGATGGGGTGGGGGAGTCTTCCTCGGAGGCGGTGGCTTCCACGATGCGGGACTCTCCGGTATCCCCGGCTACGGCGTCTTCAACCTCGTCAAGCTGGTGCAGGGCGCTCAGAATTCCCTGCTCAATCTCTTCCTGGTTGGAGGAGAAGCCCTCGATGCGCTGTTCTAGTTCGCTGATCTTATCCTGATACGTACCCAGTCGCTCGCGAAGTTCGGTGTTTTCCGTTCGCAGTTCCGCCATGCGGGCGATCACCTTCTGTACGCGTTGTTCCAGTAGTCGAACTTGTTCGATATTCACCATAGTTATGACGACAAAAAAAAAGCCCGCGGCTCAGCTTTTCAGCTGAGCCTGAGCCGTCGAAACCAGTTCGCGAAAGGCATCGCGATCCTCGATCGCCAGATTAGACAACGCCTTCCGGTTAATCTGAACCTCAGCCTTGTTGAGGCCCTCGATGAACCGCGAGTAGGTAATGCCCTCGGCGCGGCAGGCGGCGTTGATTCGGGCGATCCACAGTCGGCGAAAATCCCGACGACGGACTTTGCGGTCACGATACGCGTACTCACCGGCCTTGGTGAGTGCATCCTTGGCCGTACGATAGAGATTCTTTCGACGACCCCAGTACCCTTTGGTTTGTGATGTTATTTTCCGGCGACGATCTTTACGACGCGTGCCGTCTACTGCTCGTGGCATACTCTACCTCTCCCGAATGATATATCTTAGCCGTAGGGAAGCAGCTTGTGCGCCCGCTTCTGCTCCGCAGGGCTCAAAAGTCCGGCTTTGCGAAGGTGCCGCTTCCGCTTGGTGGTCTTCTTGCTCAGAATATGGCGAAGACCTTGCTTCTTGTACTTTACCTTGCCACCGCCGGTTACGTGATAGCGTTTTGCCGCGGCGCGGCGGGTTTTCATTTTGGGCATGAAATACTCCTCAACAGTGTTAGTGGCTGATCGCGTCAGCCGTTCCCCTTGCCACTGGGTGACAGAATCATGGACATGAACCGACCTTCCATCGCCGGCCGACGATCCACATTATACGGGGTATCCAGCATATCCAGGATCCGCTCAAGTACGACTTTCCCTAACTCCGTGTGAGCCAGTTCCCGTCCGCGGAAACGAATCGTCACCTTGACCTTGGAACCCTGTTCAAGAAAGTCCTTAATATGCTTGGTCTTAAACTCAAGATCATGCGATTCGATCTTGGGCTGCATGCGGACTTCTTTCATCTTCAGAAGCTTCTGCTTCTTCCGCGACTCGCGGGCGTTCTTTTCCTGCTCAAACTTGAACTTGCCGTAGTCAAGCAGCTTGCAAACGGGTGGTTTGGCCTGGGGCGCCACCTCTACCAGGTCGACATCATGTTCTCGCGCCATTTCGAGTGCTTCGAGTGTGGGAACGATTCCCAACTGCTCGCCCTCTGTGCCGATCAGTCGTACTTCCCGTACACGAATCGCTTCGTTGGTGCGTAGATCTTGCTTGGCCAATATACCTCCCGTGTTATGAGTGCTGGACTACAGGTCCGACAACATATCATCGCCACCAAAAAGAGTCAAACGGCGGCATCTGTTTTCGTAATGAGACAGCATACCTCGGTGGCAAGCAGGTTCGGAAGTACCGGAGGGACAATTCTGTGACGATTGAGAATGACCTCCCGGAGTATCGTGATATTCCGATCTCGGCAGAGCGCCACGAAGTCTCTCCGGGTGAAGAAGTGGATGTTGGGCGTATCGTACCAGGAAAAGGGGATATTCTTATTTACCGGCATGCGGCCGCCGAAGGCGAGTTGCATACGGTTGATGAGGGAGGCAAAGTTGGGAAAGTTCACGATCACCTTGCGTCCTACTCGGACCATTTCATCCAGTAATAGGTGGGGCTGGCGGACCTGCTGCAGGGTTCGGCTGAGAATCACGTAGTCATAACTGCCGGTGGGGTGGTCTTTGAGACCTTCGTCTAAGTTGCCGTGGAATACGCTGATTCCTTTCCGGATACACTCCTGAATCGACCGGTCGTCGATGTCTACGCCTCGGCCGAGGATATTGCGCTCATCATGGAGGCGCTCCAGGAGAGTGCAGTCATCACATCCTAAGTCCAGAACCGTGGCACCGTCGGGAACCATATCTACTATCACATCAAACACATTCATCGTTTTTTTCCCGTGAGAAAGGCGGTGATCAGTTCACTCTGGAGGCTTGCCTCCAAGAGGAAGGAGTCGTGGCCGTAGGGGCTTTGAATCTCGTTAAACGACACATCTTTGCCTGCCCGGGCCAGGGCATATACGATTTCCTTTGACTGGGCAGTGGGAAAGAGCCAGTCCGAAGAGTACGACAGGACAAGCAGGGATCCCTGGACCCGTTGCATCGCAGCGGACATGCCACCCCACGATTCCGCCAGGTCGTAGTAGTCCATCGCCTTGGTAAGATAGATGTAGCTATTGGCGTCAAACCGATCAACAAACTTCTCTCCCTGGTAGGACAAGTAGCTTTCTACTTCGAACTGGTCGTCGAAGGCGAGTCCTCCCGGTCGTCCCGACTGGAAGCGTCTGCCGAACTTCTGGCGCATCGATTCCGAGGACAGATAGGTGATGTGCCCCACCATGCGCGCCACCGCCAGTCCCTGCGCCGGTGGCGGTCCCCCATAGTAGTCCCCCCCGTTCCACAGTGGGTCAGACATGATCGCGTTACGGCCGACGGCGTTGAAGGCGATTCCCTGTGAGTTCAGCCGTGATGTTGAGGCCAGAACGATGGCCCGCTCTACCATGTCCGGGAAGCGCACCGCCCATTCCAGCGCCTGCATGCCTCCCATGGAGCCCCCGGCTACCGCATAGAGGCGGGGGATGTTGAGTTCATCCATGAGCCGGCGCTGAACCTCCACCATGTCGCCGATCGTCACTACCGGAAAACTCAAGCCGTAGGGGTGTCCCGTAGCCGGATTGAGCGACCCAGGGCCGGTGGTGCCCTGGCATCCCCCGAGCACGTTGGAGCAAACGACACAGAACTGGTCGGTATCAAACGCCTTCCCCGGTCCGATCATGTCGTCCCACCACCCAGGTCGTTTCTCGCCTTCCTGGTGTATTCCGGCGGCGTGCGCGTCTCCGCTGAACGCGTGGAGCACGAGGATCACGTTATTCCGGGCGGCATTCGGCTCTCCGTACATCTCATACTGCACCACGATCTCGGGAAGGGTTTTTCCACTCTCCAGGAGAAGTCCTTCCGGAGGCACGGGCAGCGACCTTTGATAGGGTTGTACGAGACCGATCGATTTCGAGGCCATCTATCCTCCTATGAACCTGCTTAAGCTATTGGTTGCTTGTCTTCTATGCAAGATCAGTGTACCGTAGCGCGGCATGACGGTCTTCCTTTTACTGGCAACACCGCTCGCGGCGATCACCGCGTATACGTTTATCGCTCCCCGATTCGGTGGGGGAACGGTGGCGCTGTCAGATGCACGCACGCGACGACAGGTCCTCCAAAAACCGATTGTGGTAGGGGCGCTGTCGTTTATACCGCTGTATGCGATCCACTCATTTGTCGGTCCTGATCTATTTCGTTATTCGCCGGGGGGGCTGTTTTTTCGTTCGTTCCTGTTTGACTACTTCGGATGGTTTGCCGTGCAATCGGTGGTCTCGTTTCTATTGGTGCGGCGGGTCAGAAATCGACCGGAGCAGGATCAGTACGTAATCCATCTCGTTGTGGCTACCGTGATGCTCTCGTTCCTATCGGTGGCCGATGTGATTACTGCGGCACCGGCAATGACGGTGGAGGAGCTCTTTCTGAGGCCCCTGGCGCGCATCGCGCTGCTGGCCCTGATGCCGGTGGCGCTTACCGTTGCTGATAATGCGCGTGGCGGCGGATGGGCGGTTCTGGTGATGATCCTCCAACCGATCCCGGCCGCGGCTATGTCGATGTTGTATAGATGGATCAGGCCGGGAGCGGCGATGGTGGTTCTACTCGCGCTTCTGATCGCTACCGGGGGTGTGCTGTGGGCGATGCTGTGGCGGGAATCGGAACATGATCCGCGGTAGCGCCGCAATCACACGGCGGTTTGGTGTCTATACTTTAGGTTTGGTGGTACTGTAACCGATACTGATGGTGTATGATGGTTTGACAAAGGCGAATACCGGTTTTTATAATACCCGGAGAGACAGCCTACCATCAAGTTTCAAGGATGAGCGTGATAAGGAGTTGAGCATGAGAATAGGTCGCCTGCTCGGTATTGGCCTTGTCGTTGTGCTGCTGATACCTACAGCTATTGCAGCACAGCAGCAGGCAACGACCAACAACCAGTCGATCGTCATAGAGGACTTTGACAATCCCGACGAAAGTCGCTGGGACGTACGGGCCGGCAAATTCATTGCCGATGGGTACCCGAGGATGTCTCACGTAAACACCTGGCCGGCGGCACTGTACCGCGAGGAGCCGGAGGACAGAACGCTGCGCGCGTTAGGTGCTCAGGCAGCCTTTACCCGCCAGGGTTACAACTATGTCGAGTTTGTCCCAGTCGAAGAAGACGATGAAGGTGAAATGGTTCCCCGGGGAATTTCGATTCCCGGTCAAGTCACGAATATGGACATGTGGGTATGGGGATCCAACTTCGACTACTACATCGATATCCACGTCCGGGACTTCCGGGGGATGGTGCACGTCCTGAAAATGGGCGACATCAACTATCGGGGATGGCGTAACCTACGCATCCAGATTCCCAGTTGGATTCCGCAGACATCGCGGTATACCGCCGAGCTACGGGGTGGTGCGTTTGAATCGGACCTGCGAACGCTGGAGCTGGTGAAGATCGTCCTGTGGACCAAGCCTACCGAACGGGTAAACGGGTTTTTCGTGTATCTCGACGAGATCAAAGTAGAAACGGACATGTACCGTGATCCGTTCGACGGGGAAATGCTGCGCGATCCGGAGGCCGTACAGGAACTCTGGTCCGAGGCGGAAGGCGAGGGATTGTAAACGATGAGACGATACATATTACTCTCACTTATTGTGACGATCTTTGCGGTGCCCATGGGGTTCGCCCAGGACACGGACGTGGATCCCGAGGCGCTTGGCGTGGACACGGCTCAACAGAATCTGCAGGAGATTTCGATCGATCGATTCGAGGACCCTGGGTTCTGGCTGTCTTCGATTCCGGCGGACCGCGGGCTGGTAATGCACCGACGCCTGGAGGGTGGTCCCGCAGATAAAGAGCCGCTGGACGGTGAAGAAGAGGTAGGAGCTGACGCAACCGATGAAAATGTCATCGGTGTAAAGGTCAATTTTTACCGGCGGGGAGCTGTTTCCGTGTCGCTGCGACCCACGCGTCCGCTGGCGGTACCGGGTATCGTCAAGACCCTTTCCATGTGGGTGGTAGGCCGAAACTTCAATCATCGGCTTAGCATCGTCCTCGAAGATTACCACGGAAACGTGAACGTTTTGCCCATGGGACGGCTCAATTTTAGCGGTTGGAAGCAGCTCACCGTGGCGATTCCTCCGACTCTGGAGCAGCGCAATCCCCATTACAATACTGAAACGGGGGTGAAGGTGCTCGGGTTTGTGATCGATGCGGCCATTGATGAGGCGTTCGGCACGTACTACGTCTACTTTGATGATCTGCGAGCTACCACGGACCTGTTTGCGGAAGTGAGCCGGGATCCCGACGACATGGTGGATAACTGGTAAAACGTCTCGTGTGACGTATGACATGCAACGCGTGATGAGCCTCCCTCCCGGGAGGCTCTTTTTGTAGGGGGTAGTGCCGGTGGGAAGTAGCAAGGACGTACTGCGAAGCGCCTACTTTTTTCGCAATCTTGACGAGCCGGTGCTGGAGGCGGTCGCCACTCGCTGTGCCGCGGTTCAGTATGGCCAAGGGACCGTTATCTTCCAAGAGGGCGACCAGGGAGACCGGCTGTTTATCGTCCTGTCGGGTGAGGTTGAGGTCTGGAAACACCTGGGTGCCCCCGATGCGAGTATGCTGGCCCGCTACGGAGCGGGCAGATTCTTTGGGGAAATGGCGCTGGTGGATGAACTGCCTCGAAGTGCCACCGCTGTGGCGGCGGCGGACAGCCAGCTGTTGTCATTGCATCGGGAAGCATTCCGGGAGCTGGTGGAGACCTTCCCGCCGCTGGCTACGTCCGTCATGCGGTCGCTGTCGGCAATCGTTCGAGAAAGCAATGACAGTTTTGTGGCGGACTTGCACCATAGAAACCAGGAATTGGAGCTCGCCTACAGTCAGCTGGAGCAGGCGCAGCAAGAACTCCTCGAGCATGAGCGCTTATCCAACCTGGGCAAGATGTCCAATATGATTTTGCACGACATCCGTAATCCGGTGGCGGTCCTGAAAGGCTACTCTCAGATGCTCTCAACCGTAGCGACCGATCCGGAGAGAATACGGGACATTGCGCAACGTATCGCAACCGAAGCAGCGCGCTTGGGCCATCTCTCCGGAGAACTCCTGGACTACGCCCGAGGCGAGGTACGGCTGGACATGTCGGTGATCGCCCCGTCGCGAATTATCTCTGAGGCGCGGATATACGTGGATGAGCAGATCAAGGGGTCCCAGGTTTCGCTTACCGTTGAAATCAACGACGATACCCCCTTTGTTGCAGACCACCAGCGCATGGTGCGGGCAGTACTTAATCTTTTGGATAATGCTCGCATTGCGTGTCATCACGGCGGGAAGATCGTGGTGAGAACGGGCAGGCATGAAGATATGGTGGAGTTCTCCGTAGAAGACACCGGGAAAGGCATGAGTGACGAAATTGCCGCGCGTATGTTCGAACCGTTCTTCACCACTTCCAGCAGGGGAGGCACCGGACTGGGGACGGTGATCGTGCGCAATATCATCGAGGCCCACGGGGGAACGCTGTTTGTGGTCTCCCGGGAGGGCGTGGGGACAAAGGTGACCGCCCGCGTGCCGGCAGCGTTGTCCAGTTAGCCGGTGCTCACCGAGGTGTTTAGCATGCGTGCCAGGTTTTCGGCCGTTGTACGGCCCAGTTCGGCCACAGTGGTACCTCGCAGTTCAGCAGCGCATTGCAGGGTGTGGATGAGGTGTCCGGGATGGTTGGGCTGCCCTCGCACCGGATGAGGCGATAAAAAGGGAGCGTCTGTTTCCAGTAGAAGACGATCACCCGGTACGAGGGTGATCGCGTCCCGGAGGTTTCCGGCGTTCTTAAAGGTGAGATTCCCGGCGAAGCTAATGTACATTCCCGCATCCAGAAATGGGCGCACCCACTCCGGGTCACTGCTGAAACAATGCATCACCCCCATAGTGGATAGGTCCGCGGCTCGAATCATTTCCAGAACGTCGTGATCGGCGGCACGGTTATGCACGATTACCGGGAGTCCGGAGCTGCGTGAAAGATCGAGATGGCGCTGAAACAACTCTCGCTGGCGTACCTTGGGGGCGTACATCCGGTACCAATCCAGCCCCGTCTCCCCTACCGCATGATACCGGCCCCTGGCAATCTCCTCTTCTACCCGGTCCATCGCTTTACTCGAGTCTTCCCGGTCGGTGCGGCTGGGATGGAGACCGCAGCTATAGTACACGTCGGAAATCGCGCCGGACAACTTCTGCTGCCGCGGGGGATCCTCAGGTTCAATCGCCACATCGAGCAGCGGGCCGCGGTAGGTAGTGCGGTACGACGCCAGGAGTTGGGCCGGTTCGAGGCCGCGGTCTTGCATGGCGGTGGTGTGAAAGTGACTATCGGAGAGATATTGAATCGGTTCGGACTCAGCCATAGTGAGATCCTATGCTGCCGGGCACCTGCCGGACAAGGTGAGAGATAATTGGGGGAGGAAAAATTATGAGTGCAACGAACTTGCGGTAGGGATAGAAAGTTTTGATGTGAACTATTCGTGTTGTGTCGGCTTTTGTTGCCGGTGACGGCGCAAAGAGCGGGAAAATCACGGGGAAAGTGGGGCACTATAGTACTTGACCTCTTTATCTGCTCTTCATATACTTCGTGGACGAAATATTTGGATCGAATAGGAAGGGGTCGTTATGAAGCATATATTAACCGTACTGATGATTATTGTCACCGCAGGTACCGTCTTTAGTGCCGGTTCACAAGAGGGAGACGTGCAGACCGTTGTCTTTGCTGACAACAATTACGAGAGCATTCAAATCCACAACCGCATCGCCGCGTTTATTCTTGAGAACGGATACGGGGGCATTGAGGCTGACTATATTCCGGGCGACACGATACCGCTCATTAATGGGCTTGCCGCGGGAGATATCGATGTCTATATGGAATCATGGCATGAGAATTTTCAGGAAGTGTACGACGAGTTTACGGAGTCCGGTGAGATCGTGAATATCGGCCGCAATATGCCCCCCGGGCCGCAGGGGTGGTACGTTCCTCGCTACGTCATCGAGGGTGATCCTGATCGAGGAATTGAGGCGGTGGCGCCGGACTTAACCTCGATTGCCGATCTGCCGAAGCACTGGGAACTCTTTCAGGACCCGGAGAATCCTGACCGGGGACGAATTATCGTGGGACCTCCGGGCTGGAAAGCTACCGAGATGAGCCAAGAAATGATGGAGGAGAACGGCCTGTACGATACCTACACGGATGTGCTCCCCGGATCAGGTACCGCGCTGGCCGCATCGATGACCAGCGCCTATGAGCGGGGCAACCCGTGGGTTGGGTACCACTGGGAGCCGACCGCCATTATCGGTCGGTTAGATATGGTGATGCTGGAAGGTAGTGAGTTTCCCCCTACGTCGGTAGACATCCTGGTAAATGGGAATTTTAGCGAGGACCACCCCGAGATCGTGGCATTCCTTGAGCGGTACGAGACCAGCCTGGAACAGAACAATGAGTTGCTGGCCCACATGGAAGATGAAGGGCTGGATTTTCAGGAAACCGCTGAGTACTTCCTCCAGGAACACGAAGCGACGTGGACTGCTTGGGTGAACGAGGATGTGGCCGATCGGGTACGAGCAGCGCTGCAATAGGACGGTGATTACCGTCGCCGGATTCCCGTGGGAGGTAGTGTGAGCGATCAATCGTTTGTAGAAGTGCGTGGCATTTGGAAAGTATTTGGAAAGGATCCGGGCCGGATTTTGGGGGCTGATTACCGGGAGTCAACTAAAGAAGATATTTTGGACAAGACCGGGGCCGTGCTTGCCATGCGGGATATCACTTTTTCGGTGGAAAAGGGTGAACTGTTCGTGCTGATGGGCCTGTCCGGCAGTGGTAAATCCACGCTCATTCGTACCTTCCTGCGCTTGATTGAACCGACCGCCGGAACGATTACGGTGGACGGCACTGATGTGACGCAGATGAATACGGAGGCGCTTCAGGACTTCCGGCGTCACAAGGTGAGTATGGTGTTTCAGCACTACGGACTATTTCCGCATTACACGGTTCTGGACAACGCCGCCTATGGATTGAAGACCGGCGGCGTCCCGGAGGCTCTCCGGCGGGAGAAAGCTCGAGAGGCGTTGGCTACGGTTGGTCTCAACGGGTGGGAGGATTACTATCCGCACAACCTCTCGGGCGGAATGCAGCAGCGGGTAGGTTTGGCGCGGGCGCTGGCTACTGAGCCGGATCTGCTGCTTATGGACGAGCCCTTCAGCGGGCTCGACCCGCTCATTCGTCGGCAGATGCAGGACGAACTGGTGGACCTCCAGGATACGCTGCACAAGACGATTATCTTCGTCACCCACGATTTGCACGAAGCGTTGAAGCTGGGTGATCGGATTGCGATTATGCGCAACGGCGAGATCATCCAGGTGGGAACGCCGGAGGAGGTGGTCACCGAACCGGCGGACCAGTATGTGAAGGAGTTCGTTCAGGACGCGTCGCCGGCAAAAGTGCTTACTGCGGACAATGTGCTTGAGGATCCCGAAGTGCTGCTCTACGCCTGGGAAGGGCCGAAGACGGCGCGTAGAATTCTGGTTGACAACCGCCGGGAGTGGGCGTTCATGGTGAACAAACGCCATGAGTACCTTGGTGTGGTGAGTATTGACGACATCGATACTCACAAACCATCGTCCGTAGAAGATCTTCGGGGCCTCGCGCAGAAGCACATCGGTACGTGCACTCCAG
>JAWOCO010000108.1:0-3523 GCA_046483765.1 Alkalispirochaeta sp.
CGCACGACGACGGTCGGCATGGGAGACCGCTTGGGCGTAGCCACCGCCGGACATATCCGCGCCGCCCGCCAGTATGATCTGGCGCCGGTGCTGGCGCAGCAGAGCGTTCGGGAGAATGAGTTCATCGGTCGTACCTTTCCCAACGTGGTGGCCAACGCTACCTGGGGCGTATTTCAGGAGGGCTACCGCGACGGCTACGGTGCCGACGGGGATCACCTGAAGAACATCCCCGCCATCGACACCGCCTTGGAGGCGGGCATGCCGATGATCACCCTGGACCTAACCGAGGTGATGCGTCCGGAGGTGGCGGAGTGGACGGAGAGCCAGGTGCGCGACGGCTTCGCCGCGCTGGATACCACCGTGCAGAAGCGGATCAGTGCCGAATACGCCGACCACCCGTACCGGCTACCCAGCGGAACGGAGATCGTCCTCTCCGAACTGGAAGCGCAGCGGTGCGCCGTGATGTACGGCCCGGCGATCACCCTCAGCGCCGAGGTCAACGACCATCTCAAGCAGGCCACCGGGGATGCGTTCGACCTGGAAATATCGATCGACGAAACCACCACGCCCACGCTGCCGGAGCACCATCTGTTTATCGCCCGCGAGCTGGAAGTAGCGGGGGTCACGGTGAACAGCCTGGCGCCGCGCTTCATCGGGGAGTTTCAGAAGGCGATCGACTACATCGGTGATCTGGAGGAGTTCCGGCGGCAGTTTCGCATCCACTGTGAGATCTCCCGGCAGCACGGAAACTACAAGATCTCCGTCCATTCCGGCAGCGACAAGTTTTCCGCCTATCCCGCGGTGGGGGAGGAGACCCACGGCCGCCTGCACCTCAAGACCTCCGGCACCAGCTGGCTGGAGGCGCTGCGGACGATCGCGCTCCATGACCCCACGCTGTACCGCGAGATCCACGCCTTTGTGGTGGACTACTACCCCACGGCGTTGAGCTTCTACCACATCACCCCGGACTTCGAGGCGATTCCCGCCCTGGATTCCGTGGCGGACGAGGGTTTGGCCAATTTCCTGGAAGAACCCAACGCGCGGCAGATGCTCCACATCTCCTACGGCGGCATCCTGCAGAACACAGAACTCCGGGACAAGCTTTACGCCGCGCTCCACCGCCACGAGGAGGAGTACGCGGAACTGCTGCGCCGCCACTTTGAGCGCCACATCGAGCCGCTGGGGATTGGGAGGCGGTAGTCGGTAACGGGAGACGGAAGCGGGAGACGGAAGCAAGAAGACATGCCAGTGGTGCCGATCGCTCAGTCCTGTTCGGCGACCTCGGCGATCATAAGATCCAAGTCGCGGAGGAATCGATCGTGAGCGCTGAAGAAACGCGCTATTGTCTCGGCCAGCGTTTCCTGCACGGCGGCAACTCGGCGAGGATCCAGATCGTTGGCATACATGTTCCTGAAGACGTGCCTGAAGCGCCGGAGCTCGTCTACCCGCCCCGCCAGATCTCTGTCCCATAGCGCGGGGCGAACCCCAGCAATCTCGATCTGCATTCGCTCGATCAGATCACGGTGCCATGAAGCTGGATCCACCTGATTCTCGAAGAGCTTGGCGATCCGCGTGGCGATCGATATCCAATTGCAACTCAGCTCGCAGTCTCTGCAGGGCGACCTCATTCCAGTCCATACACGTACCGCCCTTCCGCCGATATGCGGTCTCTGATGTGTGGCGAAGCCCGAGAAAGATCTATCAAGTCCACCGGAATCGGTTGATCCAATGCAATGCCGAGAAGCTCCCAGTATCTGTCGGAGTCTACCGCCAGGTCGATGTCGAAATGGGGATTCCGTGGCGTTCCGTGCGCAAGCGACCCAAAGAGAACAACGGCGCGAAGGTGGGGATCCGCATCGCGAAACAGCCTCACCAGTCTCTCTATCTGCGCGGTCGCTACTGCCTGGCGCTCTTCAATTTCACGCTCCCGTTCTTTGGCGGCAGTACGGAATCTGCGAGCGAAATTCCGACCCATTTTACGCAGCGCTTCATCATGCATCGTCAGTGCCTCACAGCCATCTCGATGCCTTCAGGGTATCGACTCCGTCTCGTACCGACAACTCAACTGCTCTGCCGGCCGGGAGGGGTATGTAACGCGATTGTTCTGCCGGCTTCTTGATCCGTGCCACGAAGCGGCATACTATGGTAACAGACAAAGACCAGACCAGGTCTGGTCGTTTCTCCCGCCCGAGGAGGTAGTTTTATGGTAGTGAACACGATAACCGAAGCGAAGGCACAGCTATCAGCACTCGTCGAACGCGCGGCACGCGGCGAAGAGATTATTATTAGCAAATCGGGTACTCCGGTTGCCGTGCTGGCACCGTACAGCTCAGCAACCGGTGTACGTCGGCCCGGACGACTGCGTGGGAAGATCCGTATAGCCGATGATTTTGATACACTCCCTGGGGATATCGCCGACGCCTTTGGAGCGGGCAGTCAATGAACGTGCTTCTTGATACGCATATCGCGTTGTGGTGGCTCGCGGACGACCCGTCTCTATCGAAAAAGGTTCGGCACCACCTCCGCGATACCAGTAATCTGGTCTTCGTGAGCGCGGCAACGGTCTGGGAAGTGGCGATTAAGGCATCCATCGGCAAGCTGGAGATCGACGACTCGTGGATCGACGCGCTGACTACGGATGGTTTTCAACAACTTCCTATCACATGGGCTCACGCCGACCACGTTCGGAAACTGCCGATGATCCATCGCGATCCTTTTGACCGCATCCTCGTGGCGCAAGCAATCGAGGAACGACTTACACTTATCACGGCTGACGAAACGATACCGACCTATCCCGTTCATTGTCTCGTGAATTGACCGCTCAGGGGATCGACCACGCCTTCTGGTCGGTCCACGAACCACACATTGCACCGACCGGCTCACTCGGCTACCCTCATCTGCATGGCAGAGAACACCGGCGGCGACACCGGCAAAAGTGCCAGCATCGGCAAATCCTCTTCCCGCGGTCCCGGGCGGCCGCCAAAGGATCCCAACCAGGGGCGATTACGGATCGGCAACCAGTGGAACGCGATCCGGATTATTGCGCTGTCGCAGAACAACCCGCTCAAGGCGATCGCGGAGTTTGTGGAGAATTCCATCGACGCTGAGGCGCGGAACATCTCCATCGTGCGAGGTAAGGCGAAGGGTGAGCAGTACCTGAAGGTGATCGACGACGGCACGGGGATCAGCGATTTCCGCTACGTCGCCACGCATATCGGGGACTCGATCAAGCGGCGGCTCAAGGAGCAGGGCCGCGAGGGTATTCAGGGGGAGTTTGGTATCGGCCTCTTGAGCTTCTGGACGGTGGGGGACGAACTGGTACTCACCTCCTGCCCGCCGGAGGGCGAGGCGCAGCGGCTGCACCTGATGAAGGACTCCCCAGACTTTGCGATTCGCCCCTCGCGGGAGCTCTTTGAACGCGCCGGGACCACCCTCCACATCCAACCGCTCCTACCGGGAGTGCGCAATCTCTCCGGTGAGAAGATTCAGTCCTATCTGGCCAGCGAACTCCGCGACCGGATCT
>JAWOCO010000129.1:0-2807 GCA_046483765.1 Alkalispirochaeta sp.
CTTCCTGGACTACCAGTTTCCCACGGAAAACAACCTACTGCTCTACTTCGTGGCGGTGCCGATCATCTGGTCCACGCTGATCCAGATCTGGACCTCCACCAGCTACCGGGAGCAATCGTCGGTGGGACTGCTGATCTTCACTCACGTGATCGCGGTCATGTCGTTGCTGTCAACGGTGTTTCTGATTAGTGCCACCCTCAACAGTCTGGCGGACACCCTGGACCCCTTCGGCAACGTGATGTTTCATTTTGTAGGATGGACGGTGATTCTATCCCTGGTCTACTACGACGCGGTTGATGTGCGACGTACGTAGGAGCGGGGCGCCTCTGTCCGCAGCGCCTACTTCTGCTTCTTTCCGGTGTTTGCCCGGTTCGCCAGGAGCTTGACTGAGCTCAGATCTTTGGTGGACAGCCGGACCCCACCAGCCCGCACGCTCTTCACCAGATAGTCATCCACCACGAAGTCATCCTCCAGCTTCTGCAGCCGGGGCTTCTTCTTGTACCGCAGGCGTACTACCACGTTGTCTCGGACGGTGAGCAGCAACGGTTTAGCGCCCTCCGGGACGAGGGAGTATTCCTTTTCCATGATGTACTGCTCGATTCGGCACCGTTTGAGATAGGTCTCGCCGGCGGTGTTTCTATACACCATGGTGAACACCCGCTCCGCCAGGGTGTCTTTGTCTGCCAGCCCGGCGTAGAGCATCCCCTTACCCACAAACAGCTTCTCAGGAACGCTAATCACCCGGTAGGTGCCGTCGGCGGATATCACCAGAACCCGGTCGTACTGGGACACCGCATCAAGGCGTTCCACGGAGTTCCCGCCACCCACATCGGTGCCGAGATACCCTGAGGTTGCATCATACGCCAGGGTACGGTCACGGACCGCCGCCTCCCGGACGTCGACCCGTTCGAAGCCGGTGATCGCCGTGCGGCGCGGAAAGCGGGAGCCGTGCTTCTCGAGAATTCCATCAAGAAAGGACAGCGCGTATTCGGTGAGGTTGGCAAGGTGTTTCTTGATCTCCTCCAGCCGCTCCCGGATCTGCTCCACCTCCTGGCGGTTCTTCTCGATGTCGTACAGTGAAATGCGGCGAATCGGAATCTTCAGGAGCCGCTCAATATCCTCGTCGGTGATCGGACGGATCAGTTCTTTCTTGAACGGCTCGAAGCCGGTGCGCACGGCGTCCTGCACCCCATCCTGGGTACGCTGCTCCTCGATCCGCTTGTAGATCCGCTCCTCGATGAAGATCCGTTCCAGCGTCCGCATGTGGAGACGCTCCATGAGCGCCTCTCGCTCGTGCTCCAGCTCCTGTTTGAGCAACGCCACCAGACGCTCGGCGTGGTGCGCGATCACCTCCGTGACGGTCATGAGGCGCGGCTTATCGCCGTCAATCACCAGCAGATTGACCGATATCGACTGCTCACAATCGGTAAAGGCGAAGAGGCCGTCCACCACGTCTTGCGTGTACACTCCGCGCGGCAGTTTGATCTCGATCTCTACGTGCTCCGAGGTGTAGTCGTTGATCTGGGCAATTTTGATCTTACCCCGTTTCGCCGCGTTTTCGATGGAGGCGATCAAGCTTTCGGTGGTGGTGCCATAGGGCACTTCCCGGACTACGATGCGCTTCTCATCGGAGGTATCCAGTTTTGCCCGGACCAGCACCTTGCCCTGGCCGTCGGCATACTCGGAAACCTCCATGAGGCCGGCGGTGGGAAAATCAGGATAGAGTACCACGTGCTCACCGCGGAGCTGCGCCTGCAACGCTTCCACCACCTCCCGAAAGTTGTGCGGGAGAATACGGGTGGACATACCCACCGCGATACCCTCCGCCCCGAGAATCAGCACCAACGGAATCTTGGCCGGAAACACCACCGGTTCCCGATTCCGCCCGTCATAGCTATCGGTATATTCGGTGAGCTCCGGTCGCCAGAGAATCTCCCGGGCGATGGGATCGATGCGACACTCGATATACCGCGAGGCGGAGGCGCTGTCTCCGGTGAAGATGTTCCCGAAATTGCCCTGCTTATCGACGAAGATATCTTTATTGGCCAGCACCACCAGCGCTTCGTAAATCGAAGCGTCTCCATGGGGATGGTACTTCATCGCGTGGCCTACCACATTGGCCACTTTGTGAAACTTTCCGTCGTCGATTTCCAGCAGCGTATGTAGGATGCGCCGCTGCACCGGCTTCAGACCATCGTCGATATGGGGGATCGCCCGGTCCTTAATGACATAGCTCGCGTACTCGAGGAAGTTCCGGTTGAAGAGTGTATTCACGTAGGCCATGGACCGTTGATTTTCCACAAAACCGCAGTGGTTGTCACCTGTGTTGTCGCTATCATGAGCTCCCGTGCTACAGTACAGGCATGTTCGTGCAGCTGCTTCCCGTGCTTCTGGCTATTCCGCTCGCCCTGGCGGCGTCCTTGACGCTTCCCGCCGTGCAGCGCGTGTTGCTCCCGCCGCCGCAGGCGCTACAGGAACTGATCGCGGAAGCACAGTCGCGGCCTAAGCCGGAGCCCCCAGTCCAGTGGGACGTAGCGTACCACCAGGATCTCCTGCGGACCTATCGCCTCGATGTGTACGGACCGCTCACTGAGACGGCCACGGAAGACGCCGAAGACGCCGCAAATGATCCGGTCCCCGTGAACTCCGACGCCGCTCTCAGCGCTCCCGCTCCGGTGATCGTGTTTTTCCATGGCGGTTCCTGGATTCGCGGGGACAAGATTACCCTACTGGTGGTGGACCGCTTCCTGCGGCGCATGCGGGAAGCGGGATGGTTTGTGGTGTCGGTGAACTATACCACCTCCGCC
>JAWOCO010000395.1:0-10115 GCA_046483765.1 Alkalispirochaeta sp.
CTGGTCTGCCGGTCCCTGCGGCACCGCCAGGAACGCGCGAATCCGCTCGTCGGAGCTAAGGCGCAGGGCACAATCGCGTGCCTCGGGAACCACCCGCAGGATCGTATCGCGCAGGTGGTCAAGATCTACATTGGTGCCGCCCACCTGCACCACCGCATCGCGGCGACCGGTGGGAAAAAAGGAACGCTCTCCGTACCAGGTGATCCGATCGGGCAGCTCCACAGTACGATCACCGGTCTGCACCTCCTCCGGCCCCACCCGCTGCCACCGTGAAAACAGCGTAAAGCGTTCTTCTCCGGCGCACCGGTCACGCCACCCTACTCCGGCAGTTTCGCTGGACCCATACACCTCCAGCAGCCGTTCCATACCGCCACGGCACAGCTCCCCGGCGATATCCGCGGATAACGGTGCGGTTGAGCAGGATCCCATGATCCCCGTTCCCCAGTGGCTGATTGAACCGCGGAGCCGCTGCCAGAGAAACGGGATCGACACCACCAGATCTCCTGCGCGGGGCCGCTTGTCCCCGGATAGCAGGGAGTACTGAGCATCGATCACCGGTACGGCAATCTCCCGCGGCAGGAGCACCCCAAAGATAAAGCCGTAGATGTGATGCACGGGAACGGTAACGATCACCCGCCGGCGGTTGGGAACCAGCTGTGCCAGTTCTTCCACTTCCGCCCTGAGATCTCGTGCGGCGTGGCCCACGATGTGGGGGGATCCGGTACTGCCACCGGAGTAGAAGCTGATCTCCTCGGCACACTCCGTCAGTCCCGCCTGGATCACCTCAACGGTATCCCCCAGGGTGGCGGCGCGGAGCAGATTATCCTCAACTCCGCTGCGGTAGAGATGAAACGTCTCGTTCAGGCGACCCGCTATCGTGAAGCGCTCGAGGGAGTCGAGCCCCAACCCGTCCTCCCGGACGCTGGTTTCCGTGGTCCACGCGGTGCTTTCGGTGGGGGAGAAGGTAGTTCGCCGGCTTTGGGAGAGTTCATCAATAAAAATGTCCCTCACCACGCGGAAGATATCCTCCGGCGGCAGGGACAATGTGTCGGTCATCACGAACCGCGACGCTCAACCGCGGTTGAGCCGCTTCACAAACACCCAGTAGCTATCGCCCTGGAGCGCCTTTTTCATGTGCACCTGCACTTTGGTAGGCTTCATCTTGTAGTCGAAGACGTACTCAAACAAGCTGTTCAGGTTACCGGCGGCAACGCCGTCCTTGAACTTACCGTAGAACTCGTCGGTGTTGGTGCAGGGGGCAACTTCCGTAAAAAAATTCTTACCCTTCACCTCTTCCGGGTCACGGCCGGTAATCTCTCCCTCGGCGGAGTTGTAACTCATGATCGTGCCGTTGCTGTCGAGCTGAATCGCTCCAAAGGCCAAGCCGTCAAGATCCTTCTCACCCATGTCCGCCAGGGTGTTTTCAATGTCATCACTGCCAAATCGTACGATATCCATCGTGTAACTCCTATTTCTCGGTTTCCTAGCGCAAAATCTAAGCGAAACCGTATGTGAACATGGCGAATTTAACCCTTGGCCAAGCCACGGTCAAGCACAGGCGCGTTGACGGGTGATTGTCGTGGCACTACAATACGAGAGAAACCAGCCCAAACAATGCAATAAGGAGCTTATTTAATGGCTAATCTGCAATCCAGCTATATGGGGATTCCTTTGAAGAACCCATTTGTCGTCGGCGCGTGCAGCATGACGGCGCATATGGACTCGATCAAGCGCATGGAAGATGCGGGAGCAGCGGCAATCGTAATTCAAAGTCTGTTTGAAGAGCAGATCCAACTCCAGCGAATGCGCATGGAAGAGGAACTGACGGTCAGCGATAATCTGGACGCCGAGATTCAGGATCTGTTCCCGGATGTCGAGCACGGTGGTCCGGAAGAACACCTGATGTGGGTAAAGAAAACCAAAGAAACCGTATCGGTACCGGTGATCGGAAGTCTCAACTGCACCAATCCCGAGACGTGGTCCGAGTGGGCCGTACGCATGGAGGAAACCGGGGTAGACGGTCTCGAACTTAACTTCTTTGCCATTCCCATCGATGGAACCAAGACTGCCGCCGAAATCGAAGAAGAACAGGTTGATGCGCTGAAGCGCGTGAAGAGCAAAGTTAATGTACCGATTTCGGTAAAGCTCAGCCCCTTCTACACCAGCCCCCTGGAGATTATCCATAAGATGGATTCCGTCGGCGTGAACGGGTTTGTCCTATTCAATCGGATGTTCCATCCCAGTTTCAACATCGAAAAGGAAACCGGGCAATATCCCTTCAATCTGAGTTCCTCCAATGACCACCGCATGGCGCTGCGTTTTGCCGGTCTGCTTCACGACAAGGTGAAAGGATCGATCTGCGCATCGAACGGTATCCATACCGGCGAGGATGCCGTAGAAGTGCTGCTGGCGGGAGCCAACGTTTTTCAGGCGGTGAGCACGCTATATCGCAACCGCATTGATGTGATCGGATCGATGCTAAAAGATATCGAGGCGTGGATGGATCGAAAGGGCTATGAGACGCTGGACGATTTCCGTGGGAAGCTCAGTGTCGAGAAGACTCCGGATAAGTGGACCTATCGTCGCGCGCAATACGTGAAGATGCTGCTCAAGGCTGACGACTACGTCGCCCGGCCTCCGGTGTGATATGGCTACTGCCATGACGATTTCTCGTACAGATTTCGGCCGCCTACCTGATGGTACGGCGGTCCATTTGTTTACCTTGGACAATGGCACGGGCCTGCGGGTATCGGTGAGCACCTACGGCGGGATTATCACCAGCGTGCAGACCCCCGATCGCGACGGCGCCTGGGGAGAGGTGACCCTCGCCTTTGATAGCCTGCAGGAGTACCTCGCAGGGCATCCCTTCTACGGATCTTTCGTGGGCCGCGTGGCCAACCGCATATCCGGCGGGGGGTTCGAAATCGACGGGACCCGCTATGCGGTGGAGAACAACCAGGGCACGGTGCATCTCCACGGAGGTACCGGTGGATTTCACACGCGCCTGTACCGGGCGGAGACTGAGGAACGCGACGATTCCGTCCTCCTTCACCTGAGTCGGGTCAGCCCGGACGGCGAAGAAGGCTATCCCGGAAACCTGTCGGTGACGCACACGATTGGGGTAACCGCCGACAATCGCCTCACCATGGAGTTTGCCGCGCAAACCGACGCCCCCACGGTGGTGAACCTCACCAACCACACCTATTGGAATCTGGGGGAGCCGACAATACTCGATCACGACGTGCAGATCCATGCGGATCATTACGTCGAAATCGAAAACCTGGTACCCACCGGCAACACACCCTCCGTGGCAGGAACGCCGTTGGATTTTCGAGAGTTCAAGCCGGTACGTCGTGACTTTGACGATGTGCTCAAAATGGATATCAACGGCTTCGACCATTCCATGATTATCCGCGGCTGGACGCCGGACAGTTCCACCCCTCGAGAAGTGGCCCGTGTCCGCAGTCACGTCACCGGCCGGGAAATGGTCATACGCAGCACCTACCGGGACGTACAGTTCTATAGCGGGAACAACCTCCCCGGCGAGCGCGGACGCGACGGATCAACGCTCTCTGGACAGGAAGCGCTATGTCTGGAGTGCCAGTTCTCGCCGGACAGCCCCAACCGGCCGGAGTTTCCCTCGATTACGTTACGCCCGGGCGAGCACTACTATCAGCTTACGGAGCATCAGTTCGGTACGTTTACCTCCTGATTCCTGATCACTGATTCCTGGTCACTGCTGACGGCTTACCGCCGTCAGCAGTTCTCGTGCAAACGGCTCCATTGCGCCCTCCACGGCAAACACGAAGTCCCCCTGGTCCGGACGCTCCTGAAGAGCATGCAACCGGAACACCCGATCCTGACTCTGCAGGAAACGCATTATCCCCTTGCGCGGCATCGGCGGCGTCACTCCTGATACGCTGTGGAGCGGCACTTCCAAAGTCACATTCTTCATCTGTCCCGGTGCGTCATCCCCATCCGTGCTCATCATCGAGGAAAACCAGTTGCTCTGCGCAAAATGACGGAAATACAACGTATCTGCAGTGAGGTACAGCAGCCCCCACAGAGGCCCCGGGACCTCCCGCCCCTCGAGATAGCGCCCTAAGGTGGATGCGATAATCGGCTGTCCGAGATCGCGCTCTACCTGCGCCCAGAACTCCTCCCGAGATCGCGGGGACTTGGATCGATGAAAGGGAAAAGCCACCGTGCTGCTCCTCAGGTGTTCGTTTCTGTCGTCTCGGTCGTCTCATCAGTCGCCGTCTCGGCGAGGCGTACGCCCTCTTCCTGGGAATGCTCATGATCTTCAGGCTCCGAGGCGCGCTCCACCTGAAAGGTGGCCACCAGACCGGACAGCACTTGCATCCGTTCTCGACTTTCATCGGAGAGACGCGATATGTCCGTGAGCGAAGTGAGGATCTCCTTCGCGCCGTGATCGATCTCTTGCATGCCGTTGGACATCGCAAAGGAAAGGGATCCGGCATCCTCCATGGCGTTGGTTATCTGCTGACTGCTTCCGGAGATCTCCGTGGCGGCGTGATCCACCGACTCCGTAATAGTAGAGATCTGCTGAGTGGTGTTCACGACGGCCCCGCTACTCTGAGAGAGTTGGTCCATGTTTTCGGTGATCTCTTTCATCGCGGTGCGGAACAACTCCACATCGTTACTGACCTGATCAAAGGTGGTAGCTCCCGCCTGACTGGCCTCCCGGGCATCGCGCATCTTTCCAGTGATCGACTTCAAGAGGCGATCGATCTGTGCGGCGTTGTCGCTGGTGCTCTCAGCCAGTTTACGAATCTCCTCCGCCACTACCGCAAAGCCCTTGCCCGCTTCTCCCGCATGGGCGCTCTCAATCGCAGCGTTCATGGAGAGCAGGTTGGTCTGCTCCGCCACGGCGTTGATGATTTCGATGATTTCCAGGATGTCGTCCACCTCGGCGGTGACCGAGTCGATAATATCGTTGGTGGACTGGATCTGCTCACCACCCTCGAGGATAATCTGGACGAGGGACTCCGCCGTCTCCCGGCGTTCCTGGGAGAGTTGGTTCACCTGCTGGATCGAGGTATTCATCACCTCCACCGAGGAGGCACTCTCCCCGATCACCTGCTTCTGTTCGCCAATACTCCCAGTGAGGGATTTGATGCGTTCGTTGATATCGGTAATCGAGTTCCAGCTCTGGTCCACCATGCTGTTGAGCCGTTCGAACTCTTTGGTAAGGCCGTCTATGTTGTGACTGATCTGGTTCAGCGCGGAGGCGCTTTCCGCCGTTCCCGAGGCGAGTCCGTCCTTCAACGCGTCCGCCTTGTCTACGGCAGATTTGACGGACTCCATGAACTCACATAACACATCCAACGTCCCATCGAGAAAGCGTCCCAAATCGGCGATCTCATCATTACCCGAAACTGCCGCCCGGACGGACAGATCCCGCTCGGCTACCTGGGCCATCGTCTCCTCCACGGTGCGCACGCGGGCGGTGAGCTTGCGACTGAAGAGCAGCACAAACACGATCGCCACCACCACCGCCACTGTACCGGCGATCGCCACGAGCAGTGTGCTCCGCCGCGCCAAGGCGGTGGCTTGCCGATCAACGTTACGCGCCACCGATTCCAGATCGCCCACCACCAGGTCACGGGCGGCAAGCCCGAAGGAGCGCAGGTCATCACGGACCTGGGTAACCCGGAACCCGAGCTCCGGCGCGTCCCCATCACCCATTAACCACTGCTCAAACGATAGAAGCCCTCGTTTGCGAAAATCGGGAACACTCTCGTCGGCGAGAATACTGTCAAGACCCTGTGCCGCCTCTTCCAGCCGGCCCCGAGACAGCTCCCATACGGCACCGGTCCGCCGCACGGACTCCCGCAAATCATCAGAGGTGTACTGCGCCCCGGGATGGGTTGCCAGAGTTTCCACCTGACGATCAAACCGGTCCAACGCCTCCTCCCACTCTTCTATGAGCCGACCCAAGGGAAGGTTACTGATCATGAGTTCCTTGTTGGCATCGGTGAGCTGATAGACATCGCGGAGCGCCTTGTTCGCCTGGAGTTCGAGGTCCTGCATCGACCGCACCACAAAATTGGACCAGAGCAGCCCTCCCATGACCAGGAGAAATGCGAGAACGAGGACACTTACCAACAGATTTATCTGGGAACGGACTTTCAAATTCACCTCGCAGAAGTTCACGCGAACTATGTCACGCGGGGGGATTATACCCCCCATACGGTCGGCCACTCAACCTAGAACAGTCGGGGTCCCTCCCGACGCACCTCCTCCGGGACGCGCTGCAGGGCGCGCTCCAATAGCTCCCGACCGGGGATCGCCGGAAGCCGTCCACTGAGCGCCTGTTTCCATTTGCGTGCCCCCGGGCGTCCGGCGAAGAGGCCGAGCATGTGGTTTATCAGACGCCGCGGAGGCTGGCCCGCCGCCTCGAGCTGGTCCAGATACCCGTAGACCGACCGAACCACCGTTTCGCGGGTGATCTCAGGCATCGGATCACCAAAGATCGCCGAATCTACCCCGGAGAACATCCAGGGATCTTCATAGGCGGAACGGCCCACCATGACCGCGTCCACGTGACGACGGTGCTCGGTGATCTGCTCAATAGACTTCACGTGACCGTTGATTTCGATTTCCAGGTCTGGACGCTCGCGTTTGAGGCGGTACACATCATCGTAACGCAGGGGCGGGATGTTACGATTCTGCTTGGGATCCAGTCCGGCCAGGATGGCGATCCGCGCGTGCACCGTGAACCGAGAGACCCCGGCGGCCGCTACCGTATCCACAAACTCCCGCATCTCCTCGTAGGTCTCGCGCCCATCGATGCCGATCCGGTGTTTTATCGTCACCGGGCGGGTGGTGGCCTGCCGCATGGCGGTGGCGATACGCGCCACCTGCTGGGGAGTTGCCATGAGGCAGGCGCCAAAGTTTCCGTTCTGCACGCGATCACTGGGACAGCCCACGTTGAGATTAAACTCATCATAGCCGTAATCCTCGGCGATCTCGATCGCCCGGGCGATCTCCTCGGGGTTATCCCCACCGAGTTGCAGTGACAGGGGATGCTCACGCTCATCAAAGGCGAGCAGCTTGTCCCGGTCCCCGTGAATGATCGCGGCACTGGTGACCATCTCGGTATACAACAGCGTGCGCCGAGTGATCGTGCGAAAGAAGTATCGATAGTGACGATCGGTGTAATCCATCATGGGCGCCACACTGACCACGGGCACACCGCTCTTGGTGTAGCCGGAGGCCGAGTCTGATCCCAGCGCTACTTCCATCGTTCCTGCTCCTCGGGGGCGTCGATAATCATGCCCGCCCCCAAACAGATCTCACCGTGGTAGAACACCGCAAACTGTCCCGGCGCTACTCCGCGGTCCGCCTGTTCCATCGTCACGGCGAGCTCCCGGGCGCCGTCCAACGCGCCGCCGCCGGGCACCTCCAGAGTACAGGCGGTCCGCTCGGGGCCATGGCGTAGTTTCAACATTAAACGCCCCCCGGAGGCAACCGCTTCCGCCGGCGGCCCCGCGATCCAGTGCAGATTTCCCACCATAAAGCGCCGACGCGCCCGCTGGGCAACGCGCATCGCGTGGGAAACCTCCACTACATTGCGCTCGATGTCGCGCCGAACCACATACCAGGGGCCGTTGCCGAGCCCCAGGCCCTGGCGCTGACCGATCGTGTAGAACCACGCCCCCCGGTGTCGCCCCAGCTCCTCCCCGGTATCGGCGTTCGTGATCGGCCCCTCCCGGTCCCCCAGGTAGTGGCGGACAAAGTCGGTGTATTTGATGCGCCCCAGGAAGCAGATCCCCTGACTGTCGGGGCGGTCCCGGTTGCTGAGCTCAAGCTTATTCGCCCGAGCCCGCACCTGCGATTTGGTCATCTCCCCTAAGGGGAACTCCGAGCGGCTCAACTGCTCCTGCGACAGATGGGAGAGGAAATAGGTCTGGTCCTTGACCGCATCGGGAGCCATGCCCAGCCGCACGGGAGCCACGCCGGCACCACTCCCGCCGACACCGCCATCCCCGCCGACTTCTCTATCCCCGCCGATGCCGCCGTCCCCGCCCGGTCGGAGAACCCGGGCGTAGTGCCCGGTGACGATCCGGTCCGCGCTGCCGCCGATAGCATCGTAGAACGCGCCAAACTTGATGCGCTGATTACAGAAGATATCCGGTGAGGGGGTGTGGCCCGCCTTGAGTTCCGCCAGCGTGTAGCTGACCACCCGCTCGTAGTACTGATCCTGCAGCGGCACCACCTCCAAGGGAACCCTCGCCGCGGCGCACACATCGCGGGCGTACTGCAGATCCTCTTCCCAGGGGCACTCCCCCAGAAAGGACAGTTCGTCCTCGAGCCAGATTTTGAGATAGTACGCCCGTACCGGACCATCGGCACGGGCGGCGATAGTGTGCAGGGCGACGGCGCTATCGACACCGCCGGACACGAGAGCTGCGTATTCCATGGGCCGTGTATAGTGACAAATTCCGGCCCGGGAGACAACACAGACCACGAAGTCCGTGACACAATAGCCCCATCACCTTCATATTAGAAACGGGAGGTTTCACATATGCGTGTAGCAAGTCTTGTTTACGACGATTTTGAAGATCTGGAATTCTGGTACCCCGCGATGCGCCTGGAAGAGGCGGGGCATACGGTAGACATTCTCGGCGAAAAGGCCGATCTCACCTATCACGGAAAGTACGGAGTCCCCGCCAAGAGCACCCACAGCTTCCTTACCGCCGATTCATCGGACTATCAGGTACTGCTGGTGCCGGGAGGCTGGGCTCCGGATAAACTGCGTCGATTCCCCAAGGTTCTGGATCTGGTGCGGAGCATGAATCGCGACGGCAAGGTTATTGGAGAGATCTGCCACGCCGGATGGGTACTCATCTCCGCCGGGATACTTTCCGGAAGAACGGTCACCAGCACACCGGGAATCAAGGATGATATGACCAATGCCGGAGCCACCTGGCTCGACGAACCGGTGGTGACCGATGGGAACCTGGTCTCCAGTCGGCGTCCGCCGGACCTGCCGGAATACGGAAAAGCGCTCCTGGCAGCGATGGATCGCCTTTAAACCGACCGTAAGTTAGGTTACCTTTACAGCACTGGTGTGTTGTCGGTTTCGGCCTGGAGACCGTATATTTCCGCCGCACTGGAGGAGAGGACTTTACATGAAAGAAACGACTGTCGGCATCGGCGATATGAGTCTCTACGTACCCTCGTGGAAGATCGACCTTGACGACATCCTGAAACAGAGGGCCGCGGAAGATCCGTCCTTTGAGCGTCGCCTGCGACGGGCGATCGAATCCACCAATCAGAAGGCGATCCGGTTTACCGCTCCCTGGCAGGACTCGGTTACGCTCGCCGCCCAGGCGGCACAACCACTCTTAGCGGATGAATCCCGTGCCGCCGGGGTACGCTACTTTGCCGTGGGATCCGAAACCTCGGTGGACATGTCCAAACCGATAGCCGCCTATGCCCAAGGGGCGCTGCAGCGCTCCGGCGTGGCACTGCCGCGAACACTTTCCACCTTCCAGGTGCAACACGCCTGCGCCGGGGGAACGATTGCCATGCTCAGTGTCGCCGGGATGCTCCACTGTACCGGACGTCCCGGGGAGTCGGGGCTGGTGGTGAACTCCGATATCGCCCGCTACCAGACGCCGTCCACCGCGGAAATCACCCAGGGTGCCGGGGCGGTGGCGCTCCGCATCGAAACCAACCCGCAGCTCCTGGAGCTGGATACGCACCACGTGGGATTCGCCTCCTCCGATGAGGATGATTTCTTTCGTCCTTTGGGATCGGTCACCGCCCGGGTGAAGGGACGGTATTCGGTGGACTGCTATAACGATGCTCTGAACGTGGCGTTCATGGATCACGCCTCCCGCCGGGGGGTCACACCGGAGGAGGCGCTCCGCACGCACGATCTGTTTGTGGTGCACGTACCGTTCCACAAGATGGCGATCACCGGTCTCACCAAGTTGGTAGAGCGGCATCTGGGCACCGATCCGGCGGAGACCGCCGCATTTCTGGACGAACACCATTTTGACGACGGGATCGAGGCGTCGCGGTGGGTGGGAAACATCTACTCCGGCTCGGCGTACATGTCCCTCATGTTTCTCCTGTGGAAC
>JAWOCO010000318.1:0-2871 GCA_046483765.1 Alkalispirochaeta sp.
TCGCCGTAACAACGGGAGATTTGCCCGATTTCCCAAAATGCGAATGTTAATCGACCACAGCATCGTCATCGTCAGGATTCCCGCCAGCAGATTGGGAACCTTCAGTTTGTTGTGAATGGTGGCGGTCACCGCCCCTGCAGCCAGCCCTCCGATGAAGGCCAACAGCAGCGCCACCACCAACGGCACTCCGTTAACCACGGACACCGCCATGATTACCGCTCCCAGGGGAAACGACCCATCCACCGAAAGATCGGGAAAATCAAGAATCCGAAAGGTGATAAAGACGCCGAGGGCCATAATGCCGTACAGCAGGCCCTCGACCAGAATTCCTTCTACCATAATCGTGAAAACGCGCTACTGCACCGAGCCGTCTTCAATCACGATCGACGCGTCTTCCAGCACGGAATCGGGAACGGTAACTCCCAGTTCCTCCGCCACATCCAGATTGATGAGCAGATCCAGATCCGAGGCGTCCTCGAGGAACAGCGTGGGAATATCGGCGGGATCGGCACCCTCCAGAATATCCGCGATCAACCGCCCGGTGGCACGGCCAAACTTGTAGTAGTTAAATCCCAGTGCCGCCAGTACCCCGCCGGGCTCCGCGGAGGCAGTATCGGCGCTGATGACGGGAACACCGGCACCGGCGGCCACGTCGGTTAACGCGGAGAGCGCGCTTACCACGGTATTGTCGGTGCTCACGTAGATCGCATCCACCCGGTCAATAATCGACTGCGTGGCAGAACGCACCTCGCTCGAGTTCACCACGGTGGTTTCGACAAACTCGATACCACGGCTCTCGGCGGCTTCTCGCGCGAGCTCGGCAAGTGCCACGGCGTTGGACTCTCCCCCGGCGTATACGTGACCCAACGTTTCTACGTCGATGAGTTGCTCCATGAGATCAAACTGGCTTTCCACCGGCGTCAAATCCGAAGAGCCGGTGACGTTGTCCTGCCCTGCGTCGGTGCTGTCTATCAGACCGGCTCCCACGGGATCCGTGACCGCCGCAAACACCACCGGGATATCGTCAATGGCGTTGGCCAGCGCCTGAGCGGTGGGAGTTGCGATCCCCACCGCAAGACGGACGCGGTCGTTGCGAAACTTGGTGGCGATACTCGCGGCGGTGGACATATCGCCGTTGGCGTTTTGCAGATCGTATTCCAGGTCGGTATAACCCAGCTCGGTGAGCTCATCGATAATTCCCTGCTCCACGCCGTCCAACGCCGGATGGGCAACGATCTTGGAAATGCCGATCACATTGCTTTCCGCACCCGCCGACTCCGGCGCCCCCGACGCCGGCACCGAGACCACCAGCAGCACACCCATGGCAAGAGCACTGATCACACGCACTACACGAGACTCAAACATATTCAGACCTCCTCTATTGCGGTCGGAAGGGTAGCGAAAAGCCCCGTATCTGTCTATTCCGTACGGAGAGACAAAAAAACCCGCTATCAGTAGCTGATAGCGGGTTCGCTCGCACGTTGCCGGTCTTGAAGACCGTTAGGACTACTGTTTCTGGGTGTTATTTCCCAGTGCCTGCGTCACGCGGTCCAGATAGATCGCGAGAATAACGATGGCAATACCACTCTCAAAGCCAACGTCGATACGCAGCTGCGTGATACCGCGGAGCACCTCGTTTCCGAGTCCGCCGGCACCGATCATCCCCGCAATAACCACCATGGACAACGCCAGCATGATCGTCTGGTTCACACCCGCCATGATCGTACTCAACGCCACCGGAAGTTCCGCCTTAATCAGCATCTGCCGGTTGGTGGCACCGAAAGACAGGGCCGCCTCTTTGATCTCCTTAGGTACCTGTCGGATTCCCAGGTTGGTGAGACGTACCGCCGGGGGCAAGGAAAAGATCAAGGTAGCAATAACACCGGGGACCGCACCCAACCGAAAGAAGAGCACCGCCGGAATCAAATACACAAACGCCGGCAGCGTCTGCATGAAGTCCAGAATCGGCCGTACCACGTTCCAGACCCCGTCACTCTTGGACGCCCAGATGCCGATGGGAATCCCAATGAGCAGCGCGATCAGCACCGAAGTGATCACCAGGGATAGCGTACTCATCGTCAGCGTCCAGAGCCCCATGTACCACACGAGGAAGAAGCCCACCACGGTAAAAATGGCAACGCCCCGGGAGGCGATCCACCATGCCAAGGCGGCGAACAGCAAAATCATCACCACCGCCGGCAAGAAATTGAATCCCACACGAATGCTGGAGAGTACTGCATCTACCGTCTCGGTAATACCGGAGAAAAGCCACCGTAAATTGGTATTGAGCCAATCAACGATCGCCTCAAATCCTCCTCCAATATCTACGTATTCTCGAATCGTATCCATCATTGTTCTGTATCCTCCCTATCGGACAACTCTTCCTGGAGCTGCTGCAGCGGAATCGGGCTCTCCGTATGGTCGGTTCCCTTATTCACCTCAGCCATGATCGAGGCCCGGCTCACCGCACCGCGAAACACGCCATCATCGTCAACCAACGCGATCGGATAGCGTGTCTGAATTGCCGTAGAGAGCAAGTCCGAAATGGATGTGTCGGGAGAACTGGTGTACACATCATCGACGATGATCGAGGAGATGTCGGTCTCTCCCTTCTTCTTAAGGGCAATTGCATCGTCGATCGTGACGATACCTTTCAGCAAGCGATTGTTATCGACGACAAACACCGATGAGGTGTTGTGTTTCTCCATCGAGCGGAGCGCCGCCTGCAGGTCTTCGCGGGGATATGTGATCGTCGCGGCATGCGCGCTAATGGCGGCGGCGGTAATGACTTTGGTGCGATCCACGTTCTGCACGAAGTCGCGGACGTAGTCATCGGCCGGCTCGGACAGAATCTGCTCCGGCGTACCCAAC
>JAWOCO010000345.1:0-6885 GCA_046483765.1 Alkalispirochaeta sp.
TGAAGGCGTTTGTGGAAGAGCTGGAAACCCAGGGACTGACCAACGTTGCCGTTCGGCAGGTGGGAGGTATGGGTCTGGAGCACGCGGAGCCCACCGTGGAGGTTCGCGTACCGGATATGCCCCGCGTGATCTACGGCACGGTGGACGCCAATGTGGCCCGCACGATCGTCCGGCGTCACGTAATGGGGAAAGAGCTCGTGAACGAGCATATCTTTGACCGTCCCGCTGCGGACATCGTTGAAGACGGAAAGCAGGGAGAGTGACATGGCATACAATCAGTATATTCTGGTCTGCGGCGGGACAGCCTGTATGTCCAGTAAAGCCGAAGATATCTACTGCAACCTCCTGGATGAGTTGGATGCGGTTGGAGCCAAGCAAGATGTTCAGGTCGTAAAGACCGGCTGTTTCGGGTTTTGTGAAAAGGGACCGATCGTAAAGATCCTTCCGGACGAGGCGTTCTACGTCGAGGTCACACCGGAGGACGCCAAGGAACTGGTTGCTGAGCACGTGGTGAAGGGTCGCCCCGTAGATCGGCTGCTCTACCGCGAATCCGGCAGCAAGGAAAACGCCAAGATCGATGACATCAGCTTCTACCAGAAGCAGGTGCGCGTGGTGCTTCGTAACTGCGGCTTTATCAATCCTGAAAGCATCGAAGAGTACATCGCCCGCGATGGATACGCAGCGCTTGAGAAGGTGCTGACTGAAATGAGCGGCGACGATGTCATCGCCGAGCTCGAGAAGTCGGGTCTGCGCGGGCGCGGGGGAGCCGGATTCCCTACCTTTAAGAAATGGCTGTTTACCAAGCAGGTAGAGGGCGGCCAGAAATACGTCGTGTGCAACGCCGATGAGGGAGATCCCGGTGCCTACATGGACCGGAGCATTCTGGAAGGTGACCCCCACAACGTCCTGGAGGCGATGGCGATCGCCGGATATACCGTGGGCGCCGATTCCGGGTACATCTACATCCGCGCTGAGTATCCGCTGGCAATTCGACGCCTGCAGAAGGCGATCGAGGATGCCACCGAGATGGGACTGCTGGGCAAAAACATCCTGGGCACCGACTTCTCCTTCACCGTGGAGATCCGGCTGGGAGCCGGAGCGTTTGTCTGCGGTGAAGAGACCGCGCTGCTGGCATCCATTGAAGGTGAACGCGGCATGCCGCGACCCCGTCCGCCCTTTCCGGCGGTGAAGGGGTTGTGGGATCAGCCCACGGTGATCAACAACGTGGAAACTTGGGCCAATATTCCGGTGATTATCACCAAGGGCGGCGAGTGGTTCTCCAAGATCGGTAACGGTCCCAGTAAAGGCACCAAGGTCTTTGCCCTCACCGGTAAGATCCGCAACTCAGGCCTCGTGGAAGTGCCCATGGGGACGCCGCTGCGCGATATCGTCTACAACGTCGGTGGTGGTATCCCCGACGGCAAAGCGTTTAAGGCGGTACAGACCGGAGGGCCTTCCGGTGGCGTGATCACCTCAGATTATATCGACGTTCCCATCGACTTTGAGCACCTACAGGAGCTGGGGTCGATCATGGGATCCGGCGGAATGATCGTCATGGATGAGGACGACTGTATGCTGGACGTGGCGAAGTTCTACCTGGAGTTCACCGTTGAGGAATCCTGCGGTAAGTGTGCCCCCTGTCGAGTGGGCGGACGCAAGCTGCATACGATTCTCGATGACATCTCTAAAGGTAGAGGCAAGCCGGAGCACCTGGACCAGATCGCAGAGATCGGCCTTGCCATGCAGCGCGCCTCGCTGTGCGGATTGGGACAGACCGCCCCGAATCCGGCCATTTCGGTGATCCGCTACTTCCGTGAGGAAATCGAATCCCACATTACTGATCAGCAGTGTCCCGCCGGAGTCTGTAAGGACCTGGTGCAGTACTTCATCCTTCCCGACAAGTGTATCGGATGCACCCTGTGTGCCCGACGCTGTCCGGTGAACGTGATCAGTGGTGAACGCAAACAGGTGCATGAAATAGATCAGTCCGGGTGTATCAAGTGTGGTGAATGCTACGAGGCGTGCAAGTTTGGCGCCGTGGTACGTCGGTAACGAGGAGATAGGACCTATGAAAAATATCAGCTGTGAGATTAACGGTATTGAGGTACACGTTCCGGAGGGAACGAGCATCTTTCACGCCGCCAAGGAAGCCAACGTTAAGATCCCCGCCCTCTGTTACCACCCGGATCTACCGGCGTGGGCGGCGTGCGGAATCTGCGTTACCAAAATCGAGGGCTCTCCCAAGATGATGCGCGCCTGCGCCACCACGGTTCAGGAAGGCATGAAGGTCATTACCCACGATTCCGAGCTGCACCAGGTGCGCAAGACGGTGATTGAGCTGATCCTCTCCACGCATCCCAACAGTTGTCTCACCTGCCCGCGAAACCAGAACTGTGAGCTGCAACGATTGGCGGCGGAGTTCGGTATCCGGGAGATTCCTTTTGAGATGAACGTACCGGAGATCGAGAAAGACGACTCGACTCCATCGATCGTGCTGGACCCGGAGAAGTGCGTGAAATGCGGACGCTGCGTCAACGTTTGTCAGCACATGCAGAACGTCTGGGCGCTGGAGTTCATTGGCCGTGGTGACGACACGCAGATGAAGCCTGCCGGTGATATTGCGCTGAACGATACACCCTGCATTAAGTGTGGTCAGTGCTCAGCCCACTGTCCGGTGGGAGCGATCTACGAGAAGGACGAAACCCGTGAGGTGATTCGCACGCTCCGCAACGGCAAGCAGACCAGCGTAGTGCAGGTGGCGCCGGCGGTTCGTGTGGCTCTGGGAGAGGCGTTTGGCTACGAGCCCGGGGAAATCTCCACCGGAAAGCTCTATGCCGCACTCCGGCGTCTCGGGTTCGATACGATCTTTGATACGAACTTTGCCGCCGACCTGACGATCATGGAAGAGGCCAGTGAGTTCGTGAAGCGCTTTGCCAAAGGTGAGGGCAAGATTCCCATGATCACCACCTGCTGCCCCAGTTGGGTGGATTACATGGAGAAGTACTACCCGGAGATGATTCCCAACTTCTCCACCGCTAAGAGCCCGCAAATGATGATGGGGGCGATGGTAAAGAGCTACTATGCGGAACAGATCGAGAAGCAGCCGGAAGAGATCTTCCATGTATCGATCATGCCCTGTACCGCCAAGAAGTACGAAATCACCCGTGATGAGCATATGTACTCCACCGGCCAAAAAGATGTGGATGTGGTGCTCACCACCCGGGAACTGGCGCGCATGATCAAAAGCGCCGGAATCAATTTCGCGGAGCTTGAAGATGAAGAAGCGGACCCGGCACTGGGAATCTACTCCGGTGCGGGTACGATCTTTGGTGCCACCGGCGGAGTAATGGAAGCTGCCGTGCGGAGCGCCTACAACTTTGTTACCGGTAAGAACATGGCTCGTGTGGAGTTTGAACCGGTGCGCGGTCTGGAAGGCGTCAAGGAAGCCGTGGTGGATATCGAGGGCACCGAGGTCCGCGTGGCCGTGGCGCACCAGATGGGTAACGCCGCGGAGGTCATGAACCGGATCAAGGCCGCCGAGGAAGCGGGAACGGAACCACCGTGGCACTTCATCGAGATCATGGCGTGTCGCGGCGGGTGTATCGGCGGCGGTGGTCAGCCCTACGGAGCCACGGATGAAGTCCGCACGAAGCGAATCGCCGGCCTCTACACCGACGATGAGCAATCGGTGACCCGCTGTAGCCACGACAACCCCCAGATCAAGGCGATCTACAAGAACTTTCTGGGTGAACCGCTGGGTGAGAAGTCACACCAGTTTCTCCACACCCACTACACCCCGCGGAAACTCTACCAGCGGTAGGCCATGGGTGGGGCTCGGAGGCCAGGCTTGCAGGGCCAGGCCTCGCAGGGCCAGGCCTCACAGGGCGCGGGGTCGCCCCGGTTCCGCGGGAGCCGCCGGATACTTTCGCATCTGAGAACGTAGACCCGGTCCTTCGACGTATGTCGGGGACCGGGTTTTCTGTTGGTAGCCACACTTCCCAGGGTTCGGCATACTGCTGCGGAGGAGTGTGTATGATCTGTTTGTGCCTGACCGGTTCTACGCTTGAGGAGTGGACCCAACAACTGCAACGCAATCGCTCGTGGGTATCGATGGTGGAACTTCGCGTCGATCTGTTGCGGCCGGCGGAGCGCTCCGTGGAGGCGATCGGCGCATGGTGGGCACGCAATCGGGGCGAGCTCCCGGGAATCCTCACGATCCGGCGCCTGCGTGATCGCGGAACGTGGGAAGGGGACGACGCGCAGCGGCTGTTTCTTCTGTCACGCCTCCTGAACGCGCTGCGGCCGCAGTACATCGACCTGGAACTCGACCGCAGCACCCAGCCCGACTGGATCCAACTTGCGCGGCGGGTCGAGGAGTATGGGGGGCAAGTAATCCGCTCGTTCCACGGTGCCGTCTCCGGGCGGGAAGAGATCGCCCAGCTCATGGCGCGCCTTGCCGCCGGAGCGCGGGAGATCCCCAAACTCGCCATCGAGAGTAACACCCTGGCGGACACCACCAACTTACTGGTGGCGGGGCGCGAGTTTCAGCGGCGCATGCCGGGGCGTACCGCCGTGTGGATCGCGATGGGGGAGTACGGATTGCCCACGCGGGTGGCCCCGTGGCACGTGGGCTCCGGGTGGACCTACGCCTCCGATCCCGCGGGAACGGTGGCCGCCGCCGGCCAGGTGTCACCGGAAGCGCTGGCTCACACCTACCGGGCAGGAACGGCGGATGATGCGCGGGCGCTGTTTGCGGTGGTGGGCTCGCCCATAGCCCACTCTCAATCTCCTGAGTACCACAACCGTCGATTTCAGGAAGAGCGCGTAGCGGCGCTGTACATACCGGTCAGGGCGGATGCCTTCGAGGAGTTTCTGGAGATCGCCGAGACGCTGTCGATCCAGGGCGCTTCGGTGACGGTCCCCCACAAGCGCGCCGCCCTGGAGGTAGGCCTCTCAGACGGTCAGGGAGGGGCCTCTCCCCGGGCGCAGGCGGTGGGCGCAGCCAACACGCTGGTCCGCAACGAGCAGGGCCGGTGGTGGGCCGACAACACCGATGTGGACGGCGCCATGGCGCCCCTCACGGAGATCGCCGGACCGGGAGCAGACCGGCGGGCGGTGGTCATTGGTGCCGGCGGAGCCGCGCGGGCGGCAGTGGTGGGGCTGCGGGAGCAGGGGTGGCAGGTTGAGGTCTACAACCGCACGGAGGCGCGGGCACGGGAGTTGGTGGAGAGTCTCGGCATGGACAGCAGGTGTGCCCATGCGCTTCAGGACCTGAGTTCGCTCTCGGCGGGGGCGGTGGATCTGCTCATGCAGACCACTTCGGTGGGAATGAATCATGCTACGGAGGGTGATCCCGCGGAGGGATATACCTTTGCCGGAACCGAAATCGTCTATGACGTGATCTATACGCCGGCTGAAACCGCCTTGCTGCAGCGGGCGGCGGCGGCGGGGTGCACCACGCTCAATGGTGAGCGGATGTTTGCCATGCAGGCGGAGGCGCAGAACCAGCTATTCCGCCGTGCCCTGGCCGGTGGCGACAGCGCTCCTGAATAGATTTCTCTGTGGTCAGGAATGTCCGGAACGGCGTAGCAGGGTGCCGCTGAGCCGGCGCACCAGAGAGATTCGGCGAATACGGATGCGGATCGCCTGGTGGTCCGGCTCTTGCCGCGCTCTGAGCATCAGATCGGAGCCGCGCTCTACCACCTCCCGCGGCTGAACCATGACGCGCTGCGGTGACCCCGACGAGGAGCGAGTAATGATTTCCAGCATATCTCCGTTGGCGATCGCCTGCTCGATGAGCCGAATCTTGCCGAGATAGTCCAGGCCCCGCGCCTCGGTGCCGTACTGGGGAATCACATCCCGTCGGATCTGCTCCGGAAACAGTATCAGCTTCCGCTCGATTCTCAGGGACAGCTCCTGGCGGACATCCTCCGGCAGGTTCTGGCTGTCGAGCTGCGCCTTGAGCTCGCGCATGAGCTGGTCGCCGGCGGCCCCGGCGTTGGCCCCACCATGGGCAGGCTGTTCCGGTGCACGTTCACCGGCGGCCCCGCCATTGGCGGGCTGTTCCGCCGCGCTCTCGACGTCCCGGACAATGGCGTCTTCGCGGGTGTCTGCGGGAGAAGTTATCGTGTGGGGGGCCGCGGTAAGCGTGGGTTGCTGGTACTTATTGAAAATCCGCGCATACTCGGGAACGTCCACATCCACCGGCCGCTGACCTTCCACCATGGTGGCGGTGCCCAGCTCGAGTTTGCCTAGGAGGCGCTCCAGCTGGCGTGGTTCGTCGTGCATGAGGAAGACCCCCGGCGCCGGTTCCTCGCGCATGAGCCGCATAAACTCTTCGGATCCTTGGAGGATCGTGGATTCCTCCGCTCCGGCGATTAGCAGGAGGCCCCGCACCAGGCGCACCGCCCCAGCGCGCTCCTGCCAGCGCTGTATCAGAAAGCGCACGTTCTGCGGCAGTTCCCCCGCCATGTCCGTGAGACGTTCCAGCGGGCGATCGAGCCCATCCCGGCGCGCCGCCGCGATCGAGGCATCGGTGAGGCGAAAACTGGGAACCACATCGTAGCGGATCAGTTCACCGATCTGGGCCACAGTGAGCGCATGGGCGTACGTGACGGCCGGGGGCAGGGATATCTCCATATTGGCCTGTACGCGGATCTCTCCGCTGCCGGAATAGTCGCCGGAGGTGATCGTTGCCACCGAAGGATTTAACTGAAACCGGGGCGACTGGGGATCATCTTCATCTTCCCGGGCCACCAGAACTCCGATTTCCACCAGTCGAAACACCGTATCCCGATCGATGGGAAGTGCCATTCCGTTGCCGGTGAGCTGCATGAGCCGCACCACTTCCCCCAGCGTAAACTCCCGAGTCGGCGCCACGCGCTC
>JAWOCO010000042.1:0-5874 GCA_046483765.1 Alkalispirochaeta sp.
CATTCCTGAACAGAACGCGATCACCAATATCGTGTACATGGGTATGGGCGAACCGCTGGATAACTTCGACGGCGCCATGGCAAGCCTTGCCGTGTTCACCGACCCCGATGGATACGCCCTTCCGCCACGGCGGATCACCCTGTCCACTGTGGGAATCCATCCCGAACTGCGCTACTTTCTGGAACACCCCGACGCCGAGGGCATCAGCCTGGCGGTGAGTCTCCATAGCCCCTTCCCCGAGGAGCGGCGGCGGATCATGCCGGTGGAGAACGCCAACCCCATCGAGGAGACGCTGCGCCTTATCCGCGCCGGCCGGGAGGACCGCTCCCGGCGCGTCTCCTTCGAGTACACGATGTTTGCCGGCGTCAACGACACCCCGGCTCACGTGGATGGGATCGCGCGGCTGCTTAACGGCCTGAGCGTCCGGATCAACCTGATCCCCTTCCACGAACTGGAAGGCACCAATCTTCGCCCGACGCCTCCCGAGGGAATCGAAGCCTTCGCGGAAAAACTTCGAGAAAAGGGCTTTCGCACCTCCGTCCGGCACTCCCGCGGTCAGGACATTAACGCCGCCTGCGGCATGCTCTGGACGCGTCACGTGGAAGAGCGCGCCGCCGGGATGTAGGGGTCGGTTCACGACGTTTGTTCGTTTGATTTGTATACCGGAATTCAGTAACTTCTCGTACGTAATGTGCCACGAACACACAACCATTCTACTCGTCGAAGACGAAGCGATCATCGCGCTCAACACCGTGCGAATTCTCAAAGATGCAGGCTACTCCGTGACCCACGTGACAGCCGGCGAGAGCGCCGTCGACGCGGTTCACCACAGACAGGCAGACGTAGATCTGATCCTCATGGATATCGATTTGGGATCCGGGATCGATGGTATCGAAGCAGCCCGACAGATCCTGCGTACTCATGATATTCCAGTGGTATTTCTCTCCTCCCACCAGGAGCAGGATCATCTGGATCGCGCCGAGGTCGTCTCACCGTACGGATACGTAGTGAAGAGTTCCGGTACCGTGGTACTGCTCCAAGCGATACGGATGGCGGTGCGTCTCCACGATGCCACCACGCGATTAGCGCGGTACGAACCGGCTCCACCCGAAGAGCCGCCGGCGGAACTCACGCAGGACGCCACACAGGACGCCACACAGGACACCACACAGGACACCACGGAAGCGGTACGTACCGCGACACCGATGAATCAATTCCTGCAGCTCGCCCCGGACCTCATGTGCACCATCACCGCTGACGGCACACTCGAAATGGTGAGTGACGCCTGGGAACAGGTACTGGGAATCACCAAGGCCGAACTCCGCGGCTCCCGCATCTTCGATTACGTCCACCCCGAGGATCGCGAGAAAACGGAGCGGCAACTGGCCCGCGTGGTGGAGGGCGAAACTGCACACCTCTTCGTCAACCGCTACCGCACCGCACATGGTGAGTACCGCTCACTGGAATGGCACGCTACCGTCGATGGGGAGGGTCTCGTGTATGCAGCCGCCCGGGATATTACCGAGAAGCTGGAGTCGGAGCGGCGACGACGGAAAAGTGAGCGGCGCTACCTCCTGGCGCTGGAAAACACCGATGCCGGGGTCTGGGACTGGGACCTGCAAGCGGACACCGTCACCTTTGGCGCGCGTTGGAAGTCGATGCTCGGATACCACGAGCGTGAGGTCGAAGAGTCTCTGGAAGGATGGCGAGCGCTGTGGCATCCCGACGACGCTCCCCGCATCCAACAGGCGATGGAAGACTATCAACAGGGTCGAACCGCGCGCTACGAAATCGTGCATCGCCTGCGCCACAAGGATGGCAGCTGGCGATGGATCCTGACCCGCGGCGGCATTCTCTACGACGACGACGGCGCCCCTGACCGCTGGATCGGCACTAACGTGGACGTCACCGAACAGAAGATCCGCGAACACGAACTCGCTGATGAGGTTGCCCGTAACGAGTTGCTCATGAGTGAACTCCAGCACCGGGTGAAGAACTCCCTGGGGATCGTTTCGAGTTTGTTGTCTACTGCGGGCTACAGCGTCAGCGACCCCACCGCGTTGCGCGTGCTCGATGATTCCCGGTCTCGGATTCACACGATTGCCGAGATGTACGACCAGATGCACAGTCATGGAGAGGTGTCTCGCGTCAACCTGGGGCCCTACCTACGTGATCTGATCGGAACCCTGAGCGACACGCTCGGGGACGATCATCAGGCGATCCACCTATCCACCGAACTATCGGAGATCACCGTGGACGCAAAATCCGCCGTCTCGGTGGGACTGGTGGTGAACGAGCTCATCACCAACGTCTACAAATACGCCTACCCCGATAGCACGGGGGGTACCTGTCACGTCTCGCTTGATCAGGACTCTCACGGCCAGATACGCCTGGTCGTGTCCGATGACGGGGTAGGTAGCTTCACCACCGAGGATAGAATCGGTAATACCGGAAGCGACCTGATCGCGGCCCTCGTCGATCAGCTGGACGGCGAAATCCACCGGAGCAACGATTCGGGAACCACCGTGGTGGTTTCCTTTCCCCGCGCGGCGGCGGGTCGGCAACGCCGGAGCGCATAATCGCGTAGTCACCTGACCGCCCAGTTGCCGGCTCCTACGACCGGGCGGCCACCAAAAGCGGCCCTTGCGAGAACGATTCCATCGCGGATATTCTGGGGCCCATATGAAAAAATCTTCCCTGCGGGTTATCGCGTTTTTTCTGTTTCCCGCGGTTCTGGGTCCCGTAAGCGTTGTAGTGATCGACTGGTTTACCCGACTGGCAACTGTACCGGAGTTGACAGCCGCGATCTCCCCGCTGGTAATCGGCACGTTTGTGGTGCTGCTCTCCGTGGGCTCGGGAGCCCTCGCGATCCTGCTCAAACGGTTCTACTCCTCCTGTGAACAGCGGCCCGCCGTGGCATACCGGATGCTTTCGGTGGTGCCGTTCGCGCTGATTCTGTGGTCGGCCTTACATAACCTGGCCTTCTCCCTGGTGCTTCACGCAGGATCGACGTTTGTTACCGATGGGGTAGGCCTGTGGATGGTGGGCCTCTACGCCGGAGCGGTGGGAACGTTCTTCGGCATCCTCTTCTACGCAGCGGTTGTTCCCGGCATGGAAACCCACCTTCCCATCGGGCCGGCGTTATCGGGAGAAGCTATCCCACCCCGTACGGATGTACGCTTCATGGCCAGTGTCGTGTTGACGATCGCCTCCTTTCTGTTCGGCGCGGTGGGAATCGTGCTCTTTCCCGTGTATGCCGGCGAGAGTCTGCGCTTCGCCCTCATGAGGATCTCATTCATTTCGATCCCCTTCCTGGCCCTTACCGTAGTGCTTACCCGGTTTCTCTCACAGGTTATCACCGGACCGCTGACCCGAGCGTTTGCGCAACTGCACCGGTTTACCGACGGCGACCTGACTGAGCGAATTCCCGTGGACGGCGTGAGCGAAGTTGATCTAACCCTGGCCGGAATTAACACCTTTGTGGATACCCTGGCCGAAGTACTGGGAGCAACGCGTGCCGACACCGACCGCAACGTGGAAGCCGCGGCGTCCCTCAATTCACAAGCCGCGGATCAGCGCGCCTCTTCCCGAGATGTGGCCGAGCGGCTGGAGTCCGCCGCGACCCGTATCCGCGAGCTCAAAGACCACGTAGACAGTACCGCCACCGCCACCGAAGAGATTACCCGTACGCTGCAGAGCCTGGGTGGTCAAATCACCAACCAGAACACCGCCATCGATGAGACGGTGGCCTCCGCGGAGGAACTCTCCTCCTCTACCCGCAGCGTGGTGGAGGTCTCGGAGACGCGACAGAAGGCCGCCGAAGAACTGCGGTCGGTGGCCGCGGACAGCCGGTCTCAGGCGCAGAACGCCGTTCAGAACGTGGAAAGCATCGCTGCCCAGGTGGGGGACATCCTCTCGCTAAACGGCGCTATCGCAGGGCTTGCCGCTCAAACCAACATGCTCGCCATGAACGCCGCCATCGAGGCCGCCCACGCGGGGGATGCGGGCCGGGGGTTTGCGGTCGTAGCGGCGGAGATTCGTTCTCTGGCGGAATCCGCCTCCAAGAACGCCAAGGAATCATCGGAGTTCCTCAAGCGCGTGGTTGGGGGAATCGAAGCTACCGACCAGGCGATCCGCAGAGTGGAGACCTCGTTTCAGCGCGTCGACGAAGAAACCGGTTCGCTCACCGACTCCCTGGGAGAGATCGTTGGCGCCGCCACGGAAATGAACACCACCGCCGCCGGCATCACCTCGCAAATGGAGAACCTGCAGTCGATCAACAAGCGCGTGGTAGAAGCGGTGACGGAAATCAACGAAGGTGCGGAAGAGATAGACAGTGCCGGGCAGCAGTCCAAGGTTATCGCTCAGGACGTGGAGGAGCTGCTCTCCTCAGTCCAGGCCGCCACCACCGCGCTCACCGAAAGTGCCGAGGCGCTTCCGGAAATCAGCGAAGCGATCGCCGGCCGCGCCGGGGAGTTGCAGAACCGCCTGGCCACCTTCACGTTGGACGGCGAGCCCGGCGCAAACTAACAGGCCGTTCAGCTCGCTCGCACCTGCGAACTCTTGCTCAAGAAGAAGACCGCCAGTAACAGCGGCGCCGCCATGAGAAGAATGAAGTGTCCCGGCAGGAACTCGGAGATGCGTCCCGCCAGGTAGGGGAAGATCGCTGCCCCCAATCCGCCGGCGGCGACGATAATCGTGGTTCCCGTCTCATGGCCAGTCTCACCACTTGTAGCCACGATCAGCGGCCAGATTCCGGCACAGGCGATCGAGGAGAGCGCCACCGCCACCCACAGTAGGGGTTCGGTGGATACCAGCACCAGCATCACCGCCGATGCCACCCCCAGCAGCGCGGACGCGCGGAGCAGTTTCTCCGCGGTATAGCGGCGCGTCAGAGCGGCGATCACGATGCGCCCCCCGAGCATACCGATCCAGAACAGAGTCGGCGCCAGCCGCGCCCGGGAGACCGGAACACCGTGATACAACTCCATCACCGTCGGTGCCCACCCGAAGATCGTCACCTCCGCCCCCACGTAGCAGGCGATCGCCACCGAGACCTTAACCAACGGTCGCCAGCGAAACGTGCCCACCTCGGTATGGGCGAAGACAAAACGGCGCGAGCGCATCGTGACTCCGATCAGCGCGCCCACGATCCCCACTACGCCGAGAATCAGAAACAGCGCACGCCAACTCGCCCCCAGGGAGCCGCCCATCGCCAGGTACACCGGTGTCAGCAGTGCCCCCACCGCAAAAAACGCCTGCGTCAGCGAAATGAGCCGTCCCGCCTCAGACTCGTCCTTGGTAGTCATCACCATGAGCGTGGCCGTGTGCGCTTCCACTACTCCCCCGGCACCGCCCGCCAGAAACAGGGCCACCGCCAGGAGCAGGAACCCGCTACTCCCGCCGGCGATAAACAGCGCCAGCGCATACAGCCACGCCACCACGATCACCAGTCGCAGGCGCGCCGGGAGCCCATGAACCGCCAGGGAGACCAGGATCAGGCCCAGAAACCCTGAGAAATGTAGGCTATAGAGGATTCCTGCCCGGCTGGGAGCAATTTTGTACTCCGAGGCGATCTCCAGCAAGGACGCGCTGAGGCCGGGCATGACACTGGCGAGCATTAGCATGCCCACTGCAGTAAACCCGGCGAGTTTAAAACGTTCGTTCATATATGCTGGGCAGTATAGCGGCGAATCTCCGGCAACGAAAGCACCCGGATGCCGCAGCGGGAGCGCGCGACCATGGGTGGCCGGCGATACAGCTCACGGTAGCGCGCCAGCTACGGGCTGGGCAGCGTTGCCGCCCACCCTGCCACCGCTCGGGAGGTGGTCTCGTAGCCCAGATCCACCAGTTCCTCCACCGCTCCAAACTCGA
>JAWOCO010000081.1:0-4575 GCA_046483765.1 Alkalispirochaeta sp.
GTCATTCGGGGAGTGCTGGTGGCAGCCGGGGCTGATGGCACGCAGCGCACCGCCCCAGCTCGAGTGATTAACATGAGCCTCGGTGCCGACGTAGAAGCATTGGACGACCCGAGTATTCTTCTATTCGAATCAGCAGTAGAGGAGGCGCAGCGGCGCGGACTTCTCCTGGTGGCGGCGTCCGGCAACGGGAAAATACCTGACGGAGTAGATAATGCCCAGGCACCGCAGGGGCAGTCTGATGGCATCGATTGGCCCGCGCGGTTTCCGGGGGTGATCGCCGTGGGATCGGTGGACCGTAGTGCGGACCCTGAGAACAGCCCGCGCTCGTATTTTTCTGATTACGGCCTTCAGTTGGAACTAATGGCCCCGGGGGCGGAGTCTTCCGGTCCGGACGCGGACGACACCACGGGAATCGTTAGTACCGTCCCGATAGAGGGTTCAGTCGATGGAGCCTATGCCACGCAGGCCGGGACCTCGATGGCTGCGCCGCTGGTGGCTGGGGCTGCCGCCCTCGTGTGGAGTGCCAACCCCCATCTATCTGCCGATCAGATCCGCCGCATCCTGCAGCAGACAGCCCTCGACTTAGGCGACCCTGGGCGGGACGAGGAGTTTGGATATGGACTCCTTGATGTGGGAGCCGCATTGCAGCGTGCTTCAACCACACCCTACGGCCGATACGGGAGCTCTACCGAATCTGGTGCAGCCGTTGCTCTCGAAGACGAGATTACCGCTCGGCAGTTGATCCGATCCAAACAGAACACTCGGTATCAACAGAGTCAACCGGTCGACTTTATCGTGTATGTTGGCGAAGATATCGATCACGAAACGTTCCACCGGCGAGTTGTAGAAGTCGTTCCCGAGGCTCGGGTAGAGAGTCTTGGATTCCTGCCCTTGGGTAGTGCGATCCGCGTATCCGTTGATGCTAGCTCTGCCGCCTCAGTTGAGGGCGGCGTGGATGGTCCCGCACTGTTTCGGTTCCTCCAAGACGACCCCGCCGTTCTTTCGGTGACCCAGAACCGCACCATTCAGTTCTATCGGCCGTAAGACCGAAATCGGGCGGGCGATTTCTTGCAAAGGCGCCTGTCGTCGCTTACGCTGGAGTCAAGGTCACACAACCATTCCACGGAGGACTTCTAATGCTTAAGAACCTGAAAATGGCGTTGAAAATGACGCTTGGTTTCGGAACGCTCACACTCCTGCTCATTATTGTTGGTGCGATAGCGGTTATCAATCTCCTGCAAATCCAAACTGACTCGGTCCGGTTGCGCGACGAGTACGTTGAAGAAGTCGATATCGCCAACAACATCGAACGGTACTCCTTGCTCACCATGTACGCCATGCGGGGCTATGGGTTGAGCTTTGACGATGATTTCTATCGCGAGGGCGTCGCGAATTTTGCGGAGATTGAGGACTACCTATCGCAGGCGGAGCAACTGGGTAACCGGTATGAAGAGCTCGGGCGATTGCGAGAAAACGTACCGATTGCTCAACAGCAGGTAGCTTCCTACGGTGACCTCATGGACGATACTAACACCGTAGTTGATGAGATTGAGTCCGATAGGGCGGTTAACGATGAGGCCGCCGGGCGATTCGTGGCGGCGGTGGCGAGCCTGTTGGACAGCCAGAACGCACAATTCGAAGACGAAATTTCCGCCGGTGCCTCCGAGGCTGCGTTGGAGGAGCGCTTGTTCAAGCTGAATCGGGTAAATGATATTCTGGATATCGGCAACGAAGCCCGGGTAAGTAACTTCAAGGCGCAGCTCACCACCGATCTCGACCTACTCAGAAGCACGATTGCCGATCTTCAAGAGATTCCGAGTATTATTGAAGAAGTGCGCGCAATCACGCGTTTGGATCAGGACCTTGCGGATCTAGCCGAAGTGGAAAGTGCGGCTGAGTCCTACTTAGCAGCCGTAGAAGACACGCTAGAGAGATACGAAGAACTGACGAGATTGGCGACAGATCGTGAGTCTGCGGCACAGGCAGTTCTCGAATCGGCACAGGGAATTGCGGCAGCCGGTGTCCAGGAGACGCGGAACATCTCCAATGAAGTCGTTTCTGCAGTGCAGACATCAGTCACTGCGGTGGGTACTGGTATCGTCATCGCAGTGCTGCTCGCAATCGTGATCGCGATCATTATCACCCGGGCAATCACCACCGCCTTGGCCAAGGGCGTCGAGTTTGCTACGGAACTAAGCAACGGCAATTTGCAGGCCAAACTCGATGTAGAGCAGAAAGACGAGATCGGTGACTTGGCCAACGCCTTAAGATCGATGGCGGAGCGCTTGCGGGATATTGTCAGCGATATTCGCGGTGCCACCGACAATGTAGCCTCCGGTAGCCAGCAGCTGAGCCAGTCGGCGCAGCAGATGAGTGAGGGTGCCACCGAACAGGCCGCCAGTGCTGAGGAAGTCTCCAGCAGCATGGAGGAGATGAGTTCCAACATTCGCCAGAACGCGGATAACGCGCTGCAGACGGATAAGATCTCCCAGAAGAGTTCCACCGACGCCGAAGAGGGCGGTCAGGCGGTGCGCGAGACGGTGAGTGCCATGAAGGAAATTGCGGAGAAGATCTCGATTATCGAGGAGATCGCCCGCAACACGAACCTGCTGGCGCTCAACGCGGCGATCGAGGCGGCTCGCGCCGGTGAGGCGGGCAAGGGCTTTGCGGTGGTCGCCAGTGAGGTCCGTAAGCTTGCTGAGCGCAGCCAGACCGCCGCCGGAGAGATTAGTGAGCTCTCCGGCAGGTCCGTGGCGGTAGCGGAACGCGCCGGTGAAATGCTGGAAAAGATCGTGCCGGACATTAAACGCACCGCGGAACTGGTGCAGGAGATCAGTGCCGCCAGCAACGAGCAAAATAGTGGGGCAGAGCAGATCAACTCCGCCATTGTGCAACTGGACACGGTGATTCAGCGGAACGCCAGCGCCTCGGAGGAGATGGCCTCCATGTCCGAAGAGCTCAGCGGACAGGCGGAGCAGCTGCAGCAGTCGGTAAGCTTTTTCAAGATGGATAACGCCGGCCGCGCCGTGAGCAGCGGTCGAGCCTTGGCGGCTCCGTCCGGGGGTTCTGCCGGGAAGCAGTCCGGCGGCGGAAACACGAGCACCCACGGCGGCGGCACTTCTAAACGCGGCGGTACCAGTACGGCGAAACCCGCTACCGGCACGACGCAGGGAAGTGCCCAGAAACCCGCCACCAAGGGCGGTACGTCGGGTTCCTCCTCCGGCTCCGGTGGCAATACCGTCTCACAGAGCGGCGGCGCCCAGCGCGGCCCATCCCAGGGAAGCGGAAAAAAAGAAACGGGAATTGCCCTGGCTGATGATGAACCGGGAATCTCACTCGACCTCAATCAGTCCGGTAGTGATGATCTGGACGCGGACTTCGAGGAATATTGAGGGATCAGGAGTGAGTAGACTCGTGCGGGCGGCCACGGTGATGTTCTTCACCGTGGCCGCAGTCTTTTCTCAAGATGGTGATCTCCCCTATGTTGATATTTCTTCCGCTGAGGAGGAAGTAGCGCGCATCGAGGAAGAAAATCGCGAGCGGGATGCAGAGAACGACGCCCTTGCAGGTGATATCGAGTCCCTCCGCGAGGAGATCCGGCAGACACGGCTGGAACTGGTGGAAGTGCGGCCGATGCTGGATCGGGTGTCGGTGCAGCTCACCGAGCTCTATGAGGTGAATGCCACGATTGTTGACGAGGAGATGCAGCAACGCTCCCGGGCGGTTATCGGACGCGCCCGTACCATTAAGCGGCGGCTCCAGGAGCAGGTGGAGTCCTTGTACGAAGAGATAGACGCCCGCCAGGAGCAGATCGCCACGCACCAGCGCCGGCTTCGAATCAACACCAGCCGGATCGCCCGTGGGGAAGAGCGGATCATCTTTTTGGAGGCCGCGGTGGAGCACACGGAGGCGCAGCGGCGCCGTCTGGACCGGTTCATCACCACCGTGGACTCGATTCTCAGCGAGGCTGAGCAGTATATCGATCTTGATGAGTAACGGGTTTACTCTCGCCAGCGCTGCAGGTACTGGTCGATCTGCTTAAATTTGCGGGTGAGACCGTTGGCGTTCATGTACCGCACTTTTCCAAAGACCGGCCGCTCCGGCCAGCCACGGTCGTGGGCGCCAAAACACCACGCCACCCCGGTATAGCCGTTAGGATCACGTCCATCCAGCTCGTAGCGGTCGTTTAGGGTGATCGCCAGAGCCATCGCCTCCGCGGGGTCCTGCATCCATTCGAGGATCTTCTTACCCCAGTACATGCGCATATACCCGTGCATCTTTCCGCGACGGACCAGCTCCCGTTGGCAGGCGTTCCAGTACGGATCATCAGTTGCGGCTGATTCTAACTGCGCCGCCGTGTAGAGGGCCGGGCGCTCATCGCCGCTATGCTCCATGAGCGTTGTCTGCGCCCATCCCGGCAGTCCCGAGAAACGGTCGTAGTGTGGATTGAACTCGGTATAGTTCATCGCCAGCTCCCGCCGCACGACCAACTCTTCGATGAACGAATCGAGATCTTCTCGGGCGGATTCCCCGAGCTGTGAATCCACCTGCTCCTGTGCGCGGAGTACGATGTCC
>JAWOCO010000086.1:0-3737 GCA_046483765.1 Alkalispirochaeta sp.
GTGCGAAGTAGTCCTTGAAGTCGGACAGTGTGGCCGAGGTCGTTGCATCGGCAACTTCCCACTCACCATCGTTCTGGGTCAGCTCGTCAAGGGAGTAGCCCACACCGTGCTGGGCAGCCGCTTCAGCAACCGCGTCCACGTTACCTTCCCAGCCGATTCCAAAGTCCCAGTAAGAGGAACCGCGCTTGGTCACACTGCCGTAGGAGGTAGTGGTCACCGGCTCAGCATCCCCACCAAACTCGGTGTAGGTGGCAAAGGCGCCGTCCTGGATGCCCTCGAAGTAGGCTTTCATATTTTCTTCGTTGCGGATGATCATCATCTCGAGTCCGGTGCCGCCGGCGGGCTCACCATCTTCGTCAGCCTCAACGTACATCAGCGCCGTACCCACCGTGGTGCCCACGTAGTCGGTGCCGTCATAGGAGACGTACTTGGCAACAAAGACCTCGTCACCACGAACCACGTAGCTCACGGTGTTGTCCTCGCTCCACGCGTCATCTTCGAGATCGACGAGCGCCAGCGTGTGGGGCAAAAACGCTTCGTCCAGAGTGGCGGACATGGCGCCTTCATCATCGGTGGTTACCACCGCTTGTCCCACGTATCCGCCGTGCACGTATGAATAGGCCTCTACTTCTTGTCCGGGGGCGTATCCTGTGGGGGCCGGCGCATCGCCGCCGCCGCAACCGACCAGCGCCACGAGTACCAGTACTGAAATCAGCAGTGTAGCAAATGTTCGCATTATGAGTGCTCCTTTGTCTTGTGAATGTGAAGCAGATGTTATATCGGTCGTGATAACTTGTCAATAAATATCGATATAAAAATACACCAATCGATCTCTGTCACAACAACGGGCCCATTTATTGTGAAATGCATATTTTAAAATAGCGAGTGTGTCCTATCCCCGCAGGCGCCGGTGCGTCGAGCGCTTAGCGGACACCACAATCACCTGGCCGGAAAAGATCAGCACCATTCCCACCACAGAGCTCAACGATACCGCCTCCCGAAGGAGCAGGATGCCCAGCAGTGCCGCAGTGAGCGGCTCCGCCAGAGTCAGCGTTCCTACGTGCGCCACCGGCACCACCCTAAGACCGCGGCCGTAGAGCATATACGCCGCCCCGGAGGAGATCACGCCCAAGTAGAGTACCGTCCCGATACCCGCCGGGCCACGCATCCACTCCATGGGACCGGCTGCCAGAAACGGCATCAGAATCATGGCAGCTACCAGAAACGAGACTCCCATGACCGCATCGGGAGTATAGCGGGCGATCAACCGCCGAGTAAGAAAGGTATACGCGGAGTAGCTGAATCCCGCCATCAGGGCAGCGGCAATTCCTGGGAGGCTCACCGAGAGTTCACCGCCGGCAACGCTCAAGAGCACCAGACCGGTGATCGCCATTCCCGTTGCCCCGTACCACGAGCGCTTCACCGGATCCCGGTCGAAGACGATCCCCAGCACCCCGGCAAATATCGGCGCACTGCCGATCGCCACCATCGTTCCCACGGCGACCCCGGTAAGTGATAACGCGGTAAAGTAACTCACGTTAAACACCACCTGCATTACTCCGGCTAAGAGGATCACCGGTCGGAGAAATCCCCGAGCTGGGAGGAGCTCACCCCGAACGGCGGCGCTGGCCACCAACACCAACCCACCGACACCTACCCGAATCCCACCGATCATCAGTGGCGTCGAACCGGCGGGTGCCAACTCTTGAGCCGTACCGGACGTTCCCCACAACATCGCCGCCGCTAGTACCAGAAACGGCGCCAGCGCCGCCTGACGGCCATCGCGATCGGCACTACTCACGGAGAGAAATCGCCCCGAAGGACCCGCGGGTAATCACGGCCGCTTCCCCGTTCCACCGCTCCACGGTGCCCTCGGCGGATTCCACCTTTCCGCTCAGGGTAGCCGGCAGTTCCAGGTCCACCCCACTGCAGGTGAACGCGCTGCCCCACACGGGGAAATCATCTCCGCCATAGGGCACCGCTTTCGGCGGCACGGTGGTATCGGATAGGTCGAACCGAAGGTTCATGCGGCGCACCGGCCCCTCCTCGGTCACGAGCTCTCCGGCCACCGTGGGGGACCAGGCGTCACCGGAGAGGGTCAGCGCCTCCGGCGGCACGCGAATCGCCGTGCTCTCCGGGTAGCGCTCCGCCATGAAGCGCTCCCCCGCCGCGGAGTTGACGTACACCACCACTGGGCGGTCCGTGGTAGTCATGATCACGATGACGGTGTCAAAGGAGCCGTGGGTGGGCGAGTGAATCCGGGCCAGCTCGTACCGGCCGGGAAGGTGGGCAAAGGGCGCGTAAAACTCGTAGATCGGGCTCATTGCGGGCCTCCTGATTCGGATTCTGGAAGGATACACCCTTGGGTGGGATCATATGCAACCGTCACCGCCGTGCCCACGGCGTAGCGCTGGGGTGAGGTCACAATGAGCGTACCCACATCGGAATCACACTGATAGCGGTGGTGGGCGCCGAGAAACTGGTGGGTCTCTACTACCGCTCGGGCGGTGGTGGCATTCTGCGCGGCGTCGGAAGCGGAGCTATCTCCCTCCGCCGCCCCTCGGACAGGAGCGGCACCCCGCTGCAGTTGGGTAGGCTCGGTGCCGTCGCTGGTGCGTTCAGCTAATTCCATCTGCTCCGGCCGCAACATGATGGTACCGCGGTCGGTCTCGAGGAAGTTTGCCTCCCCCACGAAGGATGCCACAAACTGATCCCGCGGGCGATGGTACAGCTCTTCCACCGCGTCGTACTGGATCACCCGGCCCGCACGCAGTACCGCCACCCGATCGGAAATCGCCAGCGCCTCCTGCTGGCTGTGAGTCACAAAGACCACGGTGATCCCAAGGCGCTTCTGCAGCCGCACGATCTCATCCCGCAGGTCCCGGCGGAGCACTTCATCGATCGAGGAAAACGGCTCATCCAACAGCAACAGCACCGGATCCACCGCCAGCGCCCGAGCGATCGCCACCCGCTGTCGCTCTCCCCCGGAGAGGGTGCTCACGTCACGGTCCTCATACCCGGGCAGATCCATGAGTTCCAGCAGTTCGCCCACTTTGGCGCGGATCTCTCCTGGGGGACGATGCCTGACGCGGAGCCCGTACCCCACGTTTTCAGCCACCGTCATATGCGGAAAGAGGGTGTAATCCTGAAAGACGTAGCCGATCTGTCGCTCCGCGGGGGTCTTGGTGGTGACATCCCGGTCGTTAATCAGAATCCGTCCGCCGTCGGGGTGTTCAAACCCGGCGATCAGCCGCAGCGTGGTGGTCTTACCGCTGCCGCTGGGCCCGAGAATCGACACCAGCTCGCCGTCGTGGATCGAGAAGTCAATGTGCATCGCAAATTCGGGATACGATTTTGATACTCGTTCAAAGGTGATCATGAGCGATTGCTCCTGAGACTTCCCTTGGGAAGGGAGGTGGTATCGATAATCCAGAACAGGATTAGGCAGAAGAGGATATACAGCACCGCCATCGCCAGGGCCAGATCGAAGCTTCGAAAGCCGATCAGCCGGTAAATCGCCACGGGAAAGGTGGCGATGCGGCCGCGCCCCACCGCCATAACGATCGTGAGATCGGCGAACGGCAGGGCCAGGGCGTAGGCGTAGGCGTTAAGAAACGTCCGGCGCAACAGCGGGAGTTCGATATCCCGCAGGATTTGACCCCGGGAGGCTCCGAGAATCGCCGCGGAGTTGACTACGCGGTCACTGAGCTCCTCCACCCCGGAGCGAATAATCCGAA
>JAWOCO010000141.1:0-2706 GCA_046483765.1 Alkalispirochaeta sp.
CCTCACCTTCTGGACCCCCAACGTCAACATCTTCCGGGATCCGCGCTGGGGCCGCGGTCAGGAGACGTACGGAGAGGATCCGTATCTGACCTCCCGCCTGGGTGTGGCGTTTGTCCGAGGTATCCAGGAGGTACGGCAGGGGACGCTCAAGGCCGCGGCCTGCGCCAAGCACTTTGCCGTGCACAGCGGACCGGAAGCGCTGCGCCACGAGTTTGATGCCCGGGTAACACCACGGGACCTGCGTGAGACGTATCTGCCCGCCTTTGAGACGCTGGTTCGGGAGGCGCAGGTGGAATCGGTGATGGGAGCCTACAACCGCACCAACGGCGAGCCCTGCTGTGCGAGCCCCACGCTGCTGCAGACGATCCTCCGCGAGGAGTGGGGATTTGCCGGGCACGTAGTCTCCGACTGCTGGGCGATCCGGGATATTCATGAGCATCACAAAACCACCACCACTCCCCAGGAGTCGGTGGCGCTGGCGATCAGTACCGGCTGTGATCTCAACTGCGGCTCCACCTACGAGTATGCGCTGGAGGCGGTGCACAGCGGGTTACTCCCGGAAGCCTCGATCGACCGGGCGCTGCGGCGGCTGCTGATTACCCGGTTCAAGTTGGGGGTGCTCAACGATGTGAACGAGGCGCCGGAGGCCGAAGACCCCTGGGCCGGATTGGCTCACTGGACGGTGGATTCTCCGCAGCATCGGGTTGTGGCGCGGCGCGCGGCAGCGGCGTCGATGGTGCTCCTCAAGAACAACGGAGTTCTGCCGTTGGGCGAGGACATCTCCCGGGTCTATGTGACCGGCCCCAACGCCTTCAATCCCGAGGCGCTGCTGGGAAATTACTACGGCCTCACCGGCTCGGTGGTGACGCCCCTGGAGGGTATCGTAAACCGGTTGCCCCCGGGCGTCTCCATTGACTACCGCCGCGGGGCGCTGCTCGACCGGGAGAAACCCAATCCGGTGGACTGGGCGGTGTACGAGGCGGCCAATAGTGATGTGGCGCTGGTCTTTCTGGGCCTGGACGGAACGCTGGAAGGTGAAGAGGGCGACGCGATCGCCTCCACCGAAAAGGGCGACCGCTCGGACCTGGCGCTGCCCCCGGGGCAAGTTGACTACCTGCGCCGGATCACCGAGCGGGGGGCGAAGGTGGTGGCGGTTGTCACCGGCGGAAGCGCCTTGGCCCTGGGCGAGGTTCATGAACTGGCTGACGCGGTGCTCATGGCGTGGTATCCGGGTGCGGAAGGCGGTCACGCGATCGCCGACGTGCTCTTTGGAGACGTCCCACCCGAGGGAAGCCTGCCGGTCACGTTTTACGAGGGCGTCTCCGATCTGCCGCCGTATGAGGAGTATGCGATGGAGGGCCGTACCTACCGCTACTTCGGTGGCACGCCGCTGTACCCCTTTGGGTTCGGTTTGACGTATACCACGTTCCAGTTTTCTCAGCTCACGGTGGGCGAGGAATCGGACGGAACGGTCACGGCCAGCGTACAGGTAACCAACACCGGCGCTCGTACCGGCACGACCACCGCGCAGCTATACGTGTCTCCGCCGCTCCAGGAGTTTCTCACTCCCCGCGCCTCATTGCGCGGAGTCCGCAAGGTGGCGCTCTCGCCCGGTGAAACGCAGGAGGTGCGCTTCGCACTGCCCCCGGAGACGTGGTCGCTTTACGACGAAGGGGGCACGCGGCGTTACCCCGGCGGCGAGTGGTCGATCATGGTGGGCAACTGCTCCCCCGGTGATCGCGGGATTGAACTGGGCGCGGCGGAACCGTGCGCTGAGACCGTTACTCTCAAGGGGGATGACCGATGAATATTGAGAATCCTGTGCTTCCCGGATTTCATCCGGACCCCTCGATCTGTCGGGTGGGGGATGAGTTTTACCTGGCCACCAGCACCTTTGAGTGGTTTCCGGGGGTCATGATCTACAGTAGCCGCGACCTGGCCACTTGGACGCTGCGCGCGGTACCCCTGGACCGGGTGGAGCTGCTTGATATGGCCGGGAACCCGCCCTCCGGCGGAGTGTGGGCTCCCTGTCTGTCTCACGATGGTGAGCGGTTCTATCTGGTGTACACCAATGTCCGCAGTTGGGTAGGGTCGGTGGATGGTACTAACGCCGGCTTCAAGGATTCCCACAACTACGTAACCTCCGCACCCACCGTGGAGGGTCCCTGGAGCGAACCGGTCTATCTCAACAGTAGCGGTTTCGACCCCTCCCTGTTTCACGATGACGACGACCGTTCGTGGTTGGTGAACATGCGCTGGGACTACCGCGTGGGTCACAACAACTTCTCCGGTATCGTCCTCCAGGAGTACGACCGCCGTGCCGGTGAGCTCACGGGGCCGATCGAACTGATCTTTCGCGGGACCTCGATCGGCTTCACCGAGGCACCACACCTGTACAAGCGCAACGGCTGGTACTATCTGGTCACCGCCGAGGGAGGTACGGAGTATGGACATACAGTCACTGTGGCGCGCAGTAGGAGTATCCACGGACCGTACGCGCTCCATCCCAGGACCCCACTGCTCACCTCGGTGGTGAACCGGGACGGCTATGACCGTGCCACCGCTCGCGGTGAGGACCCTACGTCGTTCCTGCATACGGGACTGCAGCGGCCGTCCACACAGATGGGCAAGCACCCACACATCGCCAGTAACCGGTGCCAGCGACCCGTGGCCGGCCTTCTGCAGTCCCGTATGCAGGAACGGCGT
>JAWOCO010000211.1:0-3267 GCA_046483765.1 Alkalispirochaeta sp.
AGGAAGTAATGATGGAAAAGGTGGGCGTCTATCGTACCCAGGATGAGATGGACGCTGCGGTGAAAGAGATCCAGAAACTCCGGGAGGAGTTTAAAGAGGTCACGGTTCAGGATACCGGAGACGGCTTCAACTCTGAGGTGCTGCAGATCATGGAGCTCGAGAATCTGCTGGATCTGTCCCTGATTACCGCCGCCAGCGCCGCAAATCGCACCGAAAGCCGCGGAGCCCACGCCCGGGACGATTATCCGGAGCGTGATGACCCCAACTGGCTCAAGCACACGCTGGCGGGACTGGACAACGACCAGGTGGCTATCGATTACAAACCCGTAGATATAAGTATCTGGAAACCCAAGCCCCGGAAGTATTGAGAACGAAGAGGAGTAAGCCACGATGAAAGTGACCTTGGCGATTCAGCGCCATAACCCGGAAATAGATAACGAGCCCCACGTCGAGAACTACCAGGTGGAGGTTGAACCCACCCACCGTGTGCTCGATGCGCTCATGGATATCACCCAGAACCAGGACGGCACCCTCGGCTACCGCCGGAGCTGCGCCCACGGAGTCTGTGGAAGTGATGCGATGCGGATCAACGGCCGAGAGAAGCTGGCGTGTAAGACGCTCTTCAAAGATCTGGAAATGGAAGAGGGTGGAACCGTCCAGATCGAGCCCCTGCGGCATCTCGATGTACAGAAGGACCTCATGGTCGATCAGTCGCCCTTCTTCAAGAAGTTCCGCAGTGTCCAACCGTTCTTCGTCCCCAAGGCGGCGGAACCGGAGCACGGGGAGTTTATCCAGTCCCCGGAAGAGCGCGCCCTCTTTGACGAGGCCACCAAGTGCATTAACTGTGCCGCCTGCTACTCGGCGTGCCCCGTGCTGGACAAGAATCCCAACTTCGTGGGACCGCAGGCGATCGTGGCGGCAGCGCGCTTCGTCAACGACAGTCGCGACCAGGGCCTGGAGGCGCGGTTGGATGTGTTGGACACCGAAAACGGGGTATGGCCCTGTGAGAGCCACTTCGAATGCACCCGCGTCTGTCCGCGGGATATCAAGATCACCAAGCTGATCAACCTGACCAAGCGTCAGATCAAAAAGTACCGCGACGCCCGAGGCGAGCAGACCGCGGAAGAAAGGGCCAAGTAAGTATGAAGATTCACGAGTATCAAGCAAAAGAGCTGTTTGCCTCGTACGGGATCGCCGTCCAGGACCAGGCGGTGATCACCACCGCCGAGGAGGCGCGGGCCGCCACGGAGCGCATGGGTGGTTTCGTTGTCGTCAAGGCGCAGGTGCTGGTAGGGGGTCGCGGCAAAGCGGGCGGCGTCAAACTGGCCAAGAGCGCCGATGAGGCGGTGCAGCACGCCCAGGCGATTCTCGGCATGGACATCAAGGGTGAAACGGTGGAAAAGGTGCTCATCGCCCCCGCCGCGGACATCCAGAAAGAGTACTACGTGGGCCTCATCATGGACCGTGGGAGCAAGAAGATCATCCTCATGGTCACCAAAGAGGGGGGAGTCGAGATCGAGGAACTGGCGGTTACCGATCCGGACAAGATCATTAAGTATCCCATCGATATCGCCTCCGGACTCAACGAGCAGGAACTGGTGTCCGTGCTTACCGATGTCTTTGAGAAGTCGGTCCTCGTGGAGCAGGCCACCGATACGGTGAAGAAGCTGTACCAGCTCTTCCTCGAGAAGGACGCCTCCCTGGTGGAGATCAATCCCTACGCCCTGGTAGACGAGAACACGATCATGGCGTTGGACGCCAAGGTGAACTTCGACGACAACGCGCTGTACAAGCACGACGACGTGGAAGCGATGAAAAACGCCGAAGAGTACTCCCAGGACGAAATCGATGCGCGGGAGTTTGGGCTGAGTTTTGTCAGCATGGACGGCGATATCGGATGCATCGTCAACGGAGCGGGCCTGGCGATGGCCACCATGGATATCGTCAAGCTCTACGGTGGACAGCCGGCGAACTTCCTGGACGTGGGGGGATCCTCCAATCCGGAGAAGGTGCTCAACGCGATCAAGATCATCCTCCGCAACCAGAAGGTGCGGGCGATTCTCATTAACATCTTCGGAGGTATCACCCGCTGTGACGACATCGCTAAGGGTATCATCATGGCCACCGACCAGATCGATATCAAGGTTCCCATGGTGATCCGGCTGGTAGGTACCAACCAGGAAGAGGGCCGGGCACTGCTGGAGGAGAAGGGATTCTCCGTTGCTGATGATCTGAGCACCGCCGTGCAGAAGGTAGTCGCCTCCTGAGGCGCGGCATTGAAGGGAGATAGCGATGAGCATACTGATAGATGAGAATACCAACGTTCTGGTTCAGGGAATCACCGGTCGGGATGGGTCGTTCCATGCGCGGCAGATGATCAAAGACGGCACCAAGGTCGTTGCCGGAGTTACCCCCGGCAAGGGTGGCCAGAAAATGGATGAGGTGCCGGTGTACAACTCGGTCCCCGACGCCCAGAAAGAGCACCGTATCGACGCGGCGGTGATCTTCGTGCCCGCCAAATTTGCCGCCGCCGCCGTACGGGAAGCAGCGGACGCCAAGGTGCCGTTGATTATCACGATCACCGAGGGGGTGCCCGTACTGGAGATGCTCGAGGCGTACCACTACGTCAAGAAGCAGGGGCTCCGCATGGTTGGCCCCAACTGTCCCGGTCTGATCAGTCCTGGAAAGTGCAAGATCGGCATCATGCCCTACCACATTCACCTTCCCGGCAACATCGGGGTCATTTCCCGATCCGGCACGCTCACCTATGAGGTCGTGTACAACCTAACCAACAACAACATGGGCCAGAGTACCTGCATCGGTATCGGGGGCGATCCGGTGATCGGCACCAGTTACATCGACGCCCTGGAGATGTTTGAGAACGATCCCGGCACGGCCGGAGTGGTGGTGATCGGTGAGATCGGTGGTGATGACGAGGAGAAGGCTGCGGAGTTCATTAAGACAAAGATGAGCAAACCGGTGGTGGCGTTCATTTCGGGGCGTACCGCTCCTCCCGGAAAACGGATGGGCCACGCCGGGGCGATCATCTCCGGCGGTTCGGGAACTCCCGAGGCCAAGGTCAAGGCGTTCGAGGATGCCGGCGTTCCGGTGGCGAACAAGCCTGATGAGATCCCCGACCTCCTGAAGCAGAAGCTCTAATCCGAACCGAACGGGTGGCGCTGATGGGAGCACGGTGCCTCGTGATACACGGGGCAAAATTGACAGTTTCGCTCAAGAAAAAACCGGGTTATAATCCCGTCGCAACCA
>JAWOCO010000259.1:0-5272 GCA_046483765.1 Alkalispirochaeta sp.
TCCAGCCCGCGCTCGAGTAGTTCCAGATTCTCCTGCTTATACTCGGGAGCCAGCGCCTGTCCCGGAGTGACCTTGGGGCCGCCGCCGTGCATCTTCAGCGCGCGTACCGTGGCCACCAGGACCACCACATCAGGGAACGTCTCGCTCACCCGGCACTTGATATCGAAGAACTTCTCCATGCCGATATCCGCACCGAAGCCGCTCTCCGTTACCAGAAAGCCTCCCTGCGCCAGGGCTACCTTGTCGGCGATGACCGAGGAGTTTCCGTGGGCGATATTGGCAAACGGTCCCGCATGCACAAACGCCGGCTGTCCCTCTAAGGTTTGCATCAGGTTGGGCCACAACGCGTCCCGCAGCAGCACCGTAGCCGCCCCGGCCACCCCGAGATCTTCCGTGGTGACCGGATTTCCCGAGGTGTCGGAGGCCACCACGATCCGACCGATCCGGGCGCGCAGGTCCGCCAGGTCGGTGGCCAGCGCCAACACCGCCATCAGTTCGCTGGCTACGGTGATATCGAATCCACCCTGCCGCGGGGGACCATCGGGCAATTCGCCGAGACCGGTAATCACGTTTCTCAGCGCGCGGTCGTTCAGGTCCACCACCCGATTCCAGCTGATCGAATACGGATTGATGTGGAGCTTCTTCATCCCCCGCTTCTCAAAGAACGCGTCCGACCAGCGCGACTCGTGGTACATCTGATTGTCGATCGCTGCCGCCACCAGGTTGTGGGCGGCGGTAATGGCGTGAATATCGCCGGTGAGGTGCAGGTTGAACTCTTCCATGGGGATGATCTGACTGTACCCGCCGCCGGCAGCCCCTCCCTTAATTCCGAAAGTAGGCCCCATGGAGGGCTGGCGAATGGCGCAGACCGCGCGCTTGCCGATCTTGCCGAGACCCTGCGTAAGCCCCACTGTGGTAGTGGTCTTCCCCTCTCCCAGGGGCGTGGGCGTGATCGCCGTGACATCCACATACCGGGCATCGGCGTGGCGGGCGGGACGTCCCGCCTCGGGATCAACCTTGGCGACGTTGCGTCCCCACGGGAGCCATTGGTGAGCGTTTAATCCTGCCCGCTCGGCGATCTCCGCGATCGGTCGAGCCTGGGCGGCCTGTGCAATTTCAATATCACTTTCAATTTGGCTGAGGTCCATATTTCCGGTATAACACGACCTGAGCGATCAGTCCACGATGAGCACCGTTGACCCGGTGGTCTCGCGCGCCTCCAGCGCCTCGTGCGCTCGGGCGGCATCCTTCAGCGGATAGCGCTGACGCACCGGGATCTTCACGTGACCGTCGAGAACCACCTGAAAGAGCTCCGCAGAGTTCTCCTCCAGCTCCTGGCGCTGCGCAACGTAGTGAAAAAGCGTGGGCCGGGTAAGAAACAGCGATCCGTTGCGGGACAGCTTTACCGGGTCAAACGCCGTCACCGCCCCGGAGGATTGGCCAAAGGTAACCATGAGCCCCCGCGGTCGCAGACATCGCAAACTATCGTCAAAGGTGTCCTTCCCGACGGAATCGTAGACCACGTCCACTCCGGTGCCACCGGTGATCTCCCGCACCCGGTCCACCACGTTCTCGGTTCGATAGAGGATCGGGTAGGAGCATCCGTGTTCTCGGGCAAGCTGCGCCTTCTCCTCGCTGCCCACCGTTCCGATCACCGTGACGCCCAGGTACGCCGCCCACTGACAGAGTACCAGGCCCACCCCACCGGCGGCGGCGTGCACCAGAATCGTATCCCCGGCGCTCACCGGGTAAGTCTGGCGCAGGAGGTAGCGGGCGGTCATGCCCTTAAGCATCATCGCCGCAGCCTGCTCAAAACTGATCTGCGACGGGAGGTCCACCAGCTGCTCTTCCGGTACGCAGCGGTACTGCTGATAGGTGCCCAGCGACGGCACGGCAAACGCCACCCGCCGCCCGGTTTCCTCAACGACCCCCGCCCCTTCCACGCCGAGACCGGTGGGAAGCGCCGGCACTGGGTAGTAGCCGGTGCGGTGATAGGTGTCGATATAGTTGAGGCCTGCGGCGTGGACGCGCACCAGGACTTCTCCCGGCTGCGGTGTGGGAGTCTCTATCTCACGGTACGCGAGTACCTGCGGCCCTCCGTGCTGGTCAATCTGAATTCCATATTGCATGCGTGCCCTCCTTCAGCGTGCGTGCAGCGTGTGCAGCGTGTACAGCGTGTACAGCGTGCCCGACGGTTATAACGGAAAGTAGAAGCGCACCCCGAGGCCCGCGCCAAAGTCCGGGTCCGTACTGGGCAGCAGTCCTACTCCCGGAGAAAGCTCCGCGAAAAACTCGAGGGGGAGTTCCAGAAACGGCATCAGCGACAGCCCCACCGGCAACCGGAGCCCCAGGCGCGTTTCATCCCCATAGCGATTCGAGAAACCGAGCCCCACGTACGGTACCAGGTATCGTCCTCCGGCCGTCTCGATCAGGGCCAGGTGAAAAATGCCGTTAGCATGGAGATAGAGGCTGCTATCCGATTGAAACGACCACGCCACGGCGGCATCCACGGCAAAACCCGTCTCCACAAACCAGAGCTTGGCAGTCAGTCCGGTGGGCTCGCCGAAGAGGAGTCCTCCCCCCATGATCGACTGCCCCTGGGAGAGGCGTCCCAGTTGGATGCGGTCCCGCTCCTCCGCCTGATTGTTCGCCTGCGCGCCGACACCACCGGCTATGAGCAGTAGTAGAACCCCCGCGGCAACGATACGCCTAAGCCCGAGCTGTGGGTGTGCTGTGTTCATGAGTCTTCTCCTATAAGGTATTCAACCAGTCGACGGCATCCTTCGGCTACCCGGGGACACGCCGTTTCGACAAACCGATTCTCCCGATCCCGCTGGGTCCCCCGGTCATCTCCCACGATCTCAGGGTACGCGGAGAGTGCCGTGAGACCGTCAAAGTCTACTGTGGACAGACGCAGCCGGAGCTCCCGGGGATCATCGCCGAAGGCGGTGCCCGGCAGGGTTGCCACCTGCCGCGAATGCAAGAGGTTGTGTGCCAGATCGTCACTGGTGCCGACCCCGCGGTGCGTGTTCAGGTGTGCCCGGTACCGGTCAAAGTCGGGGTACATGTAGAATCCCCCCTGCGGTTCGGCGTAATCCACACCCAGCTGCTGCAGTGTCCTCCAGACGTAGCGCGTCACCACGTCATGGATCTCGGTACATTGGGCGATGTACGGTTCGATCTCAGCGTCCTCCTGGAACGCGGTGAGTACGCTGTACTGTATCGGCGTGGATACCGCCGAGAACGTCTCACTGGCGATCGATCGCAGCACCTGAAAGACTGCGGGCAGCTCCCGAGGTACCAGCGCGATCCCCAGCCGAAAGCCGCCGAGGGAGAGATGCTTACTGAGACCGGTGGTGACGATCGTGCCCTCCGGGTAGTAATGGGCGATACTGCGATGGTAGCGGCGAAACGCCACCTGCGCGTAGATCTCATCGGAAATTACCAGAATGTGGTGCCGGCGACAGACGTGGGCGATCTCCTCCAGCTCCTCCGGCGTATAGGTCATACCCGTGGGGTTGTTGGGATAGTTCAGGATTAGTTTCGTGGGATTCTTCCCGCTGCGCCGGCTGGCCGTAATGTGCTCATCCAGAATCGGGCCGGTGAGCTTATACGCCGTCTTAGGGGAGAGCGGGATCCGCACCACCTCATCCCGAGTGATCAGCGTCTGCGGGATGTAGCTCACCCATGACGGCGCCGGAAAGAGGAGATCCCCGGAAACCGCCAACTGGATATCAAAAATCAGCTCCTTGCTCCCGGGACCAACCATCACATCGAATTCCCCGTTCTCGATGTGGTGTTTTTTGAGAATGTAGCGGCGGGCGGCATCACGGAGTTCGCCCATGCCGGCCGCGGGCATGTACTGGTTCTTTCCGGAGTAGTCGGAGATTGCCGCGCGAATTCTCGGGTGCACAGGAAACGGTGATTCACCAAAACCCATGTGGTACACCGTGTTTCCGGCACGGCGCAGATCCGCCACCTCTTCATTAATCAGGAGCGTGGGAGAGAACTTGAGTCCCTGCAGGCTGGGCCGGATCGCCACATCTATCATGAGGCAAGTGTATTCCGTGGCACCCGGGTGTCAAGAGTTATCGCCCGACCCGTCGGCGCCCGTCCCGTCGGCGCCGGGCCCGCCCTTACGCCGGATTTACCGCGAAGTAGACCAGGAACGCTACAATCGAGAACACCGTGTACAGCGAAAGAACGTTGTTGGAGTACGTGAGGTCGTGCTCTTCGGTGCCGGGGATGTACAACGGTACGATAAAAGGAGGCGGCAGGATCAGAAAGGTAAACACCGCGTGGGTAAAGATCGGCCGCAGCTGGAGCAGCTCCTCCACTACCCAGGGCACTACCGTGAGGCCGATAGCGAGGACCACGGCGAAGCGGAGCAGCACCAGCGGCGCGGCGGCGGCGATCCCCCGCCGGGTGAGGCGCGTACCGTAGCCGATGACGATCAGAATCAGGGGACCAATCACGTCGCCCACCATTTCCAGCGCGCCTATCACCGCCGAGGGCACCACTGCCGTGGTAAGCCACGGCCCGGCACCGACGAGGTTCAGCACCGATCCACTGATAATGGCGATAATAATCGGCGAGGTAGCGAAAGAACAAACCGTCTCTCCCAGAGTTCCCCCGGCTCCGTAGCGCACGCGCAGCAACGTGACGAACACGAACCAGATAAACAGTTCATGCGGAAGGCCCAGGACGCTGATCACGCCCACCTGGTGCATGCCGTAGGCGGTGCCAAAGAGGCTAATGCCGAGCATGCCGAACTCGAAGCCGGTCATAAGAAAGGGCACCGGCCGCGGCCACCCAGGCAGGCGGCCCAGGATATAGCCGGCTCCCAGCAGCCCAAACAGAATCAGGGGCATGAAGACGAAAAGCCCCAGAAAACGAGTTTCGAATTCGATCGTCAGAAAGGAAACAAAAAACACCGCCGGCAGCGCGACGTTGACGATAAAGCCTTTGATCTCTGCCAGCCCTTGCGGCGAAATCAGCCGAATACGGCGGATCACCGCGCCCAGGACAATCAGGAGAACGATCGGCACCGTGGTCGAGACGGTGCTCCCTATCTGTTGCAGCATGGAGGCATTCTATCAGGAGCGACGATTACCGGGGAAGCCGTGGAGGCGAGAAGCCGCCGTCCCGTCGGCCTCTCCGGAGCTGGAGCGGAGCCTGAGCTGGAGCGGAGCCTGAGCTGGAGCGGAGCCGGAGCCGGAGCCGGAGCGGAGGCGGAGCCGAGCCGGGGGTGGGACCGACTCCTGAGCCCCTC
>JAWOCO010000270.1:0-4066 GCA_046483765.1 Alkalispirochaeta sp.
CTGGTACGCATACCAGATCCCCATCTCCCGATGGTGGGAGTTGAGCGCCGGCGGTCCCGCCAGCGCTCAACTCCCACCATCTGGAGATGGTGATCTGGTATGCGTACCAGGCGATCTTTATGCGACCGGAGCTACTGGCCTCTCTGGGACATACGCTCTACGTGGCGGTGGTTTCGGCCACCATCTCGGTGGCGCTGGGGGCGGTAGGCGCCTACCTGTTATGGCGTGCTCCCATGTGGGTCCGACGCGCCGGGGCCGTATACCGATTGCCGATCATCTTGCCGCACATCGTGGTGGCGTTCTTGACGATGGTGTTGTGGTCCCGGAGCGGCATCGTCTCGTCCCTCACGCACCATCTGGGTATTACCCCGGGGGGTGACGGCTTTCCGCGGCTGCTCTTCTCATCCAATGGGGCGGGTATCATATTGGCCTACGTCTACAAGGAGTTTCCCTTCGTCATGTTGCTCTCCATGGGGGTTCTGGATCGAATTCCGCAGCGAATGATTTCCACCGCCTACATGCTCGGGGCGGGACCGGTGCGCACGTTCTTCACGGTAGCGGTGCCGCTGATGGCGCCGATGTTGAATCAGATCTTCATTATCCTCTTCCTGTATACCCTGGGTGGCTTCGATATTCCCTGGCTGCTGGGCGGTAGTAGTCCGCAGATGGTGCCCATGACGGTGTACTCGCTCTACTTTCAGGGTTCCCTTTCGGATCGGTCGATCGCCATGGCAGCGCTCACGATGATCGCCGCGCTGGCCGTGGTCTTCGTGGTGATCTACTCCCGTATCGCCCGGCGTCTGGCGGCGTGGGAGCGGCCGGTATGAGGCGGGGGCAGCGTGGCCCATGGCTAGTGTTCTTGGTCGTGGTGCTGGTGATCTTCGTAGCGCCCATGGTGGTGCTGGTGATTAACGCCGGAGCGGCGCGCTGGACCTTTCCAGATCTTCTTCCGGCAGCGGCCAGCACCCGCGGTGTGGAGCTCCTGGTGGAGAACCGGGGGGACATTGCGCGGTCGCTGATTTCATCGACTCTGTACTCCGCCGCCACGGTGGTGCTTGCCTTTCTGCTCTCGGTGCTCCCCGCCAGCGTGCTGGCGCGGTATGAGTTCCGCGGCCGCTTCGTCCTGGAGGCGTTGTTTCTTTCGCCGGTGCTGGTGCCGGCGATCACCTACGGGATGGGTATCCATTTTCTCTTTATCCGGATCGGGCTCGCCGATACGGTGACGGGAGTAGTGCTGGTGCTCACGGCGGTGGCGTATCCCTATATGTTGCGCTCTCTGATCGCCGGGTTTCAGCAGATCCCTCCGGAGATGGACGCCTGTGCCGCAAACCTGGGAGCCTCGCTGCTGCGGCGCCTGGTGGTGGTCCACATTCCGCTCCTGGGTCCGGCGATTCTTGCCGGAGGGTCGGTGGTGTTTCTGGTGGCGTTCTCAGAGTACTTTCTGGTGTTTCTCATCGGCGGCGGGTCGGTGGCCTCCTATACCGGGTATCTCTTTCCGTTTCTCTCCGGGGGAGACCGAACGCTGGGCTCGGTGTTGACGCTGCTCTTCGTGGTGGTACCGTTGGTGCTCTTTCTGCTCTTGGATCGCACCCTCTCCGCCTATTATCGGCGGCGAGAAATGTGAAGGTGCGCCGAATTCGTGCGGGCGCACCGCAAAGTTCTTGACAGAGTTAGTCTTGTTTAATAATAATTAGGCGAGACTAACATTTCGAGGAGTTTTCATGAGTCGTTTGTTTTCCCATCGCTCGCTGGTAGCGGTGTTTCTGATAGTAGTGGTCACCGGGGGGCAGCTGTTTGCCACCGGCCAGGCCGAAGAGACGAGCAACGTGGTGCACGTGTATTCGCACCGTCACTACGATACCGACCAGGAGCTGTTCCGTCGGTTTGAAGAGCTCTCCGGGTATGAGGTCCAGGTGGTGGAAGCCGGCGCCGACGAGCTGATTCAGCGGCTCACGGCGGAAGGCCCCAACTCTCCCGCGGACGTGCTGATCACGGTAGATGCGGGCCGTCTCCATCAGGCAACCTCCGAGGAGCTACTGCAGCCGGTGGAGTCCCCCGTGCTCGATTCTCTCGTGCCCGATTACCTTCGCGGTGCTGACAACGAGTGGTACGCCTTGACGGTACGCTCCCGCGTGATCGCCTACCACCGTGACCGCGCCGACCAGTCGATCCTGTCGACTTACGAGGCGCTGGCAGGCGATGAATTTCGTGACAACATCGCGATCCGCTCCTCCAGCAATATCTATAACATCTCCCTCATGGCTGCCCTGATCGAGCATCTGGGTGCTGACGCCGCCCGGGATTGGGCCGCCGGTATGACCGAGAACTTTGCGCGACCGCCGCAGGGCGGTGATACCGATCAGCTGCGGGCGGTTGCCGCCGGTGAGGCGGACTACGCCGTGTCCAATACCTACTACATCGGACGGCTGCTGGGCTCCAGCGATCCCGCCGACGTGGAAGTTGGTGAGCAGATCGGCGTATTCTTTCCCAACCAGCCCGATGTTGAGGGCAGTGACGGCCGGGGTGCGCACATCAACGTGAGCGGCGCCGGGGTGACGCGCTACGCCGACAATCCCGACGGTGCCCGGGAGCTGATCGAGTTCCTCGTAAGCGATGAGGCGCAGGCTGCGTTTGCCCAGGCGAACTTTGAATATCCGATTCGTGACGGCATCGAGCTGGCGCCGGAGATCGAGCGGTTTGGTGACTTTGTTGCTGACGATCTTCCGCTGTACATCTTAGGTGAGAATCAGCGCGAGGCGACAATGATCTTTGATGAAGTCGGCTGGCAGTAATCTGAAGTTCGTCGGATTCATTCCTTCAGTGAAATCGCGTGGTCGCTATCCTGTGTGGGTAGCGGCCGCGCTTTTTCTCGTGGCGGTGATCGTCACGCCCTACATTCCTCTGGTAGTGAGCCTCTTCAGCGGGGGAGGGGAGAGTTGGGACCACGTACGGACCACCGTCCTCGGACGCTACACCGCCAATACTATCTTCCTGGTAGGTGGTGCGACGCTGGGGGCCTCGGTGATCGGTGTGGCAGGCGCGTGGATTCTCGAGCGCTACCGGCTGCCGATACCCCGGGTGCTGGAGCTGGCGTTTGTGGCGCCCTTGGCGTTGCCGGTGTACATCGGCACCTTTACGTGGAACGGAATCTTTGCCTTTCGGGGACCGATCGACCGTGCATTGGGAATTAACGTTCCCTTTGGGGGGATCTGGGCGGCGATCTTCATCCTCGTGATCGGGCTCTATCCCTACGTCTACCTCACCACCCGGGCGGCGCTCATGTCGAACTCCCGGGTGTTGTTTGAGGTGGTGGCCTCCTTGAGTGGGGGCGTGCCGCGGAGCCGCGGCATACCTGAGTCCGGGGTCGCGTCGGAGGACGCACTGAAAGGCGACGGCGCCGGAACCACCATGCCGAGCGGGCGGATGCGCCCCGGCAGCCGCCGGCACTACTGGCGCCGGCTGTGGAGTGGCGTCATCCCCTCTCTCCGACCGGCGATCGTTGGTGGGGCCAGTCTGGTTGCCATGGAGACGATGAACGCTTACGCCACGCCGGTCTTTCTCGGGGTGGAGACGCTGTCCACCGGCGTCTTTCGCACGTGGTTTGGTCTGGGTGACTTGCCGACCGCGACGCTCCTGGCGGCGATCGTCCTGATGGCGATGCTTACGCTGATCGCCGTGGAACAGTACGGCCGGGGCCGGCGGCGGTACACCACCGCCGGTGGCGCTCCGCCGCAGCGCGTTCCACTGCCCCGATGGGGAACCGCGCTCCTGGTGGGAGTACTCCTGCTGCCGGCGCTGCTGTGTTTCTTTATTCCGATGGCGCAGCTCACCTGGTGGACGGTGCTGGCCGGTGGTGAGGGGCTCACCGGAATTGGAGTTACCACCGCCCGCACCGTGTCGCTGGCGCTCGCCGCGACGTTCGTGATTCTCTCGGTGGCGGTGCTGCTCAATCTGGTGGCCTACCTGCGGCCAGGATGGATGATGAATGGGGTGTTACGGATTGCGGGAATCGGGTACGCCGTGCCCGGTACCGTGGTGGCGATCGGGGTGCTGGCGGTGTTTCAGC
>JAWOCO010000382.1:0-6175 GCA_046483765.1 Alkalispirochaeta sp.
TTGACGAGCTCGAGTGGTTGGAATGGCTCGACGAAGGCTGGCGTCACGATCATTTCCGCATCGTGCAGCAGGCGGCCGCCTTCGTGCACGAGCATGCGCCGCACGATATCTACTGTGTCCCGTATGGCCGGACCGCGGTCTATGAAATCGCCGACGAACACCGCTCGTCGTCCCGCGCCGGGATAACGCCATGTACCGTAGCGATACTGATAGCCGAGCCTCCGGAGGAGCTGTTCCAACGCCGCCGCGTGGCCATGAATGTCACCAATCACATCAAACACTCTTGCAATTGGAGTGAAGGTGGAGAAGAATTTCAAGCGTGACGGAGATGTTTCGGCTCATATCAACTCTCAACTACGGCGGCGTACTCATCGATGCCCAGGGCCGGGTGATCAACGTCAACACCTGCCTGACGCAGATGTGTGGGATCGATGGTGACCAGTTTCGCGCTCGACCCGTAGATGAACTGCTGCGGGCGGTGCTCTCCACGGAATCGCCGTGGTTTCCTGCCGGTTCTTGGGCGGAAGATATGGAGCTGCTCGCCCGCGGACCGGTGCGGGGGGTCATGACCGGTGTCCAGACCAGCGATGTGTCGATCTCCTTCGCCTCCGGGCGGCGGGGGAGATCGATTATCACGTTTGTGCCTGCTCACGACGACCACCGCTCGGGAACGCTGAATGCACTCCTGCGGACGACCTCCGCCGGAGTGTTCATTCTGGACGGGGGAGGACGGATTCTTACGTGTAACGGGCTTGCCCGGCAGTTGGGCGCGGAGGGTGATCCCTCGTCTGATCCCTCCTCTGATAGCTACCCCAAGATGAGGTCCATCGATCGCTATCTCAACGTCACACAGAAGGGAGCACCGTTTTCCCTGGTAGATCAGATCACGCGGGCCCGCCGGGAAAATCGTGATCTCACGTTTTCCACTGATCTTAAAGCTGTACCCAGCCCGGATCGGGAGCTGGACGTGACGATTTCCATCGCCCCTATCGAGGGATCGCGCAGATCCCATGGGGGAGATGCCGACTCCCTGCGGGGCGACGAGGCGGTGGTCCTGTTTGTGCGGGACGTGAGCACCAAGAAACAACTCTCCCGCGATATACGACGTCTCCAGCACGCTCGGGAGGTGTCGCGAGCGGCCGGAGGCATCGCCCATGAGTTGAACAATAGCGCCACCGCTCTGATGACCCATCTGGGGCTGCTGGAACGTCGGTTACAGGATGCTCCTGCGGCGCTCCGGAACGAGTTGAAAAACGCCGACAGTGCGGTTCGGCGGATTAAGCGTCTTGGTGAGCAGCTTGAACGGTTTAGTGGACAGAGCCCGGTGGAAGGAGATTCCCGGGATACCCGTGCCGCTCATGCTGTTTCGGCGGTGCTGTTGTCCGAGATCATTCAGGATACCGCCGCGCTGGCAATGAGCGGCACCGGTGTTCGCAGCAGTTTTGCCATTGACGGCGGACTTCCGGCGGTCGCCATTTCTACGGAGGAGATATCACAGGCGCTGTTCAACGTTGTCGTCAACGCCGTGGAAGCGATGGATGAAGAGGGATTAATCCATTTCAGTGTGTGGAGATCGGAAGATCCCGAAGCGGTGGTGGTGGGAGTACGGGACGAGGGCCATGGAATGGACACGCGCATCGTCTCACAGGTCACCCAACCGTACTTTTCGACGAAGCCCCACGGCGTGGGAATGGGGCTCACCGTCACGCTCTCTACGCTGGAGAACGTGGGGGGAACGATGGAAATCGAAACCGACCCGGGATTCGGCACTACGGTACGCCTGTATCTGCCAATTTCCGGATCTCTCCCGGAAACCAGTGTGTCCGGGAGCGAGAACGCCGATAGCAGATCTGATTTTCAGGGGTTTCACGTCCTCTTGGTAGAAGACGATCCTCTGGTGCGACGTTCATTGGAGCGCACACTTCAGTCCGTGGGATGCGTGGTGACTGCAGCGGACAGTGGGGACCGGGCGATTGAGCTGTTCCGAACGCACTTTCACAGTGCACAGCCATTTCAGTTGGTGATTACCGATCTCACGATGCCCGGTCGCAACGATGGGGTGCAGGTATTGCGCCGGATCAGAGAGTTGGACCCCATCATTCCCGCGGTCCTGAGTTCTGGTGCCCTCCACCGTCAAAATACCTCTTCCTACCGTGAGGCGGGGTTCCAGTACGTACTGCGCAAGCCCTTTGGTGAAGCTGAAGTTCGCTTTGCCTTGTCCGTAGCGCTGGCGCGGTAGATACGTCGGACTCAGCGTCCTATAATGCACGCCAGTATGGCACGAATTATCGGGATCACCGGCGGGTCAGGGTCAGGGAAAACAACGATCGTACGCAAGATCTCCGAGATCGTCGGTGACTTTGTCTTTCTACCGCAAGACAACTACTATCGCTCTGCCGAATACGTGAGCAATACCAATATCAACGCGTTCAATTTTGATCATCCCAGTGCCTTTGACTCTGATTTGATCGTGGAACACCTCGAAGCGCTCCGTGGCGATGACCCCATCGAGATGCCGCAGTACGACTTTGTACACCACCGGCGGAAAGCGGAAACGATCCGGGTTCAACCGGGAAAGCTGGTGATCCTGGAGGGAATCATGATCTTCTTTGAACCCCGTATCCGGGATCTTATCGATTTGAAGATTTATGTGGACACCCCCGATGACATCCGGTTTATCCGACGATTATCCAGGGATATCCATGAGCGCGGGCGCACGGTGCAGTCCGTGATCGACCAGTACATGGAAACGGTACGACCGGGGCACTATGAGTTTATTGAACCTACCAAGGCCTACGCCGATCTGATCGTCCCTGAGGGCGGACAGAATGAGAAAGCGTTGGAGGTGCTGGTGTCCTTCATGCGGGGTATTCTGCAGTAGTTTCGCTACTGATACGCTACTGATACGCTACTGATACGGGTTGTCTTCGAGCACCAAGGCGGCGATTACATAGATCAGGACGCCACCGCCGCCCAAGAGAAAGAGGGCCACAAAGGCGAGTCGCACCAGGGTCACATCGATATTGAAGTACTCAGCGATTCCCCCACACACTCCTGAGATCTTGCGGGATACTCGACTCCGGTATAGCTTGCGCTTCTCCGGTGGCTGGTAATAGTCCATAGCCCTAGTCTAAATGAGCCCGTTTCCTGTGTGCAAGATTACGCAATCCGGTGCAACGGTCGGCGACCGCCAAATTGACCTAACCTACGATGATGCAGTACCTTACCCGCCATGGGCCAACGGAAGACCACTCCCGCCAACCGGGAGAAGATTATTCAGGCTGCCTCACGGCTGATTCGGGAACGGGGTATCGATAACACGACCCTTGCGGATATCGCCGTGGCCGCGGAAATCAGCAAGGGAACACTCTACTATTATTACTCCACCAAGGGTGATCTTATCTTCGATATTGCCGATCGGCACATGAATAATCTCACCGATCGGATCTTCCGGTGGCTGGAATCCAGTGGGACCGATGTGCCGCCGCGACGCGTATTCCGCATGGTGATGGACGCCGTCATGCATTCCCGGAGCCGTGGACAGATGCACGTATATCTTATCCAGGAGGCGCTCACCGAGAATCCCAGTCTCCGTCGCCGCTTCGTGGAGGAATACCAACGGTGGCGCACCATTCTTGAACAGGGCTTAGCCCGCGTCTACGGTGAATCCGGCGAGTACGCCACCATGGCGCGGGTATTGCTGGCAACAATCGATGGGCTCATTCTGCAGCGCCTCCTAGGAGTCGAGCAACTGCCCATCGATCAAATAGCAGAGTACTTTGAAATCGCCGGTACCGCCGCCGTCTCATCCTGAACGGTGAACCTCGTACTCTTTGATCAGCGCCAAGACGTATACCACCTTCCTCGGGTCGACGAACGAGCTCGTCACATTATGCGGATTCTCCGGGCGGTGGTGGGAGATACGATTCGCGTGGGCGTGGTCAATGGCGCGCGCGGCTCCGCGACGCTGGTGGAGACCACTGAGGAGGGCCTCACGTTGCAGGCAACGTGGGAGCAGGAGCGTAGCGAATCCCTTCCGGTGACGGTAGTTATCGGTCATCCCCGGCCCCCGGTGCTCCAAAGGCTGCTTCGTGACCTGACCGCGTTGCGTGTGGGAGAGATCCACGTCTTTGTGGGGGCGCTTTCGGAAGCGTCATACCTGGGAAGTTCCCTGTGGGATAGAACGGATCAGGTGCTCCGTGATGGTTTGAGTCAGGGGATGCACACCGCGCCGCCCGCGCTATTTCGGTGGAAATCTCTCTCTGCTGCGCTGCAGGGCGTGGAGGAAAGAGCTCAGATCTCCGGTCTAGCTACGCACCGGATCTACGGAGCGGTGAATCCCCCGGCGGAGACGCTTCCCCAGTTCCTCCTGCGGCTTGAGAGCGTCGATGCCTCCGGTGGGGCAGTGGTGGCGATCGGTCCGGAGCGCGGATTCACCGCGGACGAACAGCGCCTCCTGGTGGATCACCACTTCTCTGCGGTCCACTTAGGCAGTTCGACCTTGCGCACCGAAACAGCTGCGATCATTCTTGCCGGCGCGGTGTGTGCCTCTCTCACCTGAGCGCGCGCCGTCCCGTCGCCTACCGGAGCGCTCCGGGTGCTGTGGACCGAAATCCGGGAAACCGGCTACACTCGCGGCGATGATTCCTCCGGTACTTCATGACGTTCCGATTCATCTCACCGGTGTGAAGGGGACCGGCATGGCCGCGCTCGCGGAAATACTCCACGATGCTGGGGCGGTCCTCTCTGGAAGCGATGTGGCGGAGCAATTCTTCACCGATACGCTCTTAGAGCGGATCGGTCTCACCCCGCGGGTCGGGTTTGACTCCGGTCACGTACCACCGGAGGTGGAACTGTTGGTATACTCCTCCGCTTACGGTGCAGACAATCCCGAACGCGCCGAAGCGCAGCGGCGGGGCATCCCGCAGTACAGCTACACAGAAATGCTGGGAGCGCTCTCCCGGGCGCGCCGCAGTCTCGCGGTGAGTGGCGTGCACGGAAAAACTACCACCACCGCCATGATCGGCACGATCGTGGCCGCTACGGACCTTCCCGCCACGGTAGTTGTGGGGAGCGCGGTTCCCACCTTCGGCGGGTCTGCCACCCTGCGTCAGGGACAGGAGCTGCTGGTGGCGGAGACGTGTGAGTACCGGCGCCACTTTTTGGACTTCTCCCCGGATGTGCTCATCGTTACCAGCGTGGAAGCTGATCACCTCGACTACTATCGTGACTACGCCGATGTGCTGGAGGCGTTTATCTCCTTCGCGCGGTCCCTCCCGCCGCAGGGGAGTTTGATCTACTGCGCCGACGACGCCGGTGCGCGAGACGTGGCGCACCGGATCGGGGAAGAACGGCCTGATATTGTGCGCCGGCCCTACGGATTCTCGGTGCGCGGCACCGGACAGGTGAGCGAGCCGATCGTCGAGGCGGGGCGCCAGCGGTTTACCGTGACCCACGCCGATGGAGTGGTGGAGTGGACGGTGGAAGTTCCGGGGCGGCACATGGTACTCGATGCGGCCGCCGCCGTTCTCGGGTTGGTTGGGCTAGTGGGAGAGCCGGATCCGGTTTCCCGGGGGGCGTGGCAACGCTCGCTGGCCAGGTTTGCCGGGACGCGCCGTCGCAGCGAACTGATCGCCACGGTAGCCGGTGTGCGCATTATCGATGACTACGCCCACCACCCCACGGCTATTCAGACCACGCTGAGCGGCTATCGAGCGTTCTGGCCGGGGCGCCGGATCGTCGTGGATTTTATGTCGCACACCTACTCGCGGACGACGGCGCTCCTCGATGGATTTGCCGCGGCGTTCTCCGATGCCGATGTGGTGTTTCTCAACGAGATTTACGCCTCCGCCCGAGAGCAGAATTCCGCAGCGATCTCAGGCCAGGATCTGGCGAACGTCATGGCGGAGCAGCACGGTGACGTGCGGTTTGTGGCGGACTTCACCGCCGCCGCCGACGCCATCGCCGCCGAGCTTCAACCGGGAGATCTTTTTGTTACGATGGGGGCCGGAGACAATTTCCGAATCGCTCCGATGGTGGTGGAGCGGCTGCAGGCGCGACAGGGAGCACAGCCATGATAAGCATGACCGGATACGGATACGCTGAAACATCCAACGCGGACCGGGATCTCAGCATCGAAGTGCGAAGTCTCAACAATCGATACCTCGAAATCTAT
>JAWOCO010000405.1:0-7500 GCA_046483765.1 Alkalispirochaeta sp.
GTTTCGTCTGTACTCATTGTTTATTCCTCGTTGTTTTCTTTAAGCCCTCTTGTTTTCGCGCAGCGTGACGCGGCCGCTTGACCGGTTGGTACGGGAAGCGCATGCCCTTGCCGAAGGTGACTTCGATCGCCCTGCGATGGAGGTGCCGGTGAGCGGCGATCTGCAGGACGTTGCCCGAGCGTTTAACCGGATGATGAGAGGAATACGCGAACTGGTGGCCGGCCTTAAAGATCAACAACTTCTCCAGCAGCAACTCCATCGGCAGGAAGTATCCAACCTCAGCATGGAGCGGCTACTCCGAGAGGCTCAGTTGGTTGCATTACAGAGTCAGATTAATCCCCATTTCCTGTTCAATACGCTCAATAGCGTCGCCCGCACCGCTCGGATCGAGCACGCGGAGCGGAGTGAGCAGTTGATTCGGGGGTTGTCCGCAGTTCTGCGATACATTTTGCGTAACCCCCGCAGAAGCGTACCGCTCCATGAAGAGATGCACATCGTCGAAGAGTATTTGTCCCTGCAGGCGGTTCGCTTCGGTGAGCGTCTGAAGTACCGCATAGATGTGACCCCCGGGGCGCGCGCGGCTCACATTCCGCCGCTCATATTGCAGCCGCTGGTAGAGAACGCCGTGCTGTACGGCATTGAGCCTATGGAGGATGGTGGGATGATCACCGTGCACGCCGCACTTTCTTCAGGTGACGGAACCCTGCACATATCCATCGCTGACGACGGGGCGGGGATGGATCGTGCTCTGGTGGAGTACCTTACGGCGCAAGATGCTGAAACCACCGGAGACACGACCTCCGGAATCGGCGTGTTGAATGTGCGGGCCCGGTTGAAGTTATTCTTTGAGGCACACCAACGCTTTGAGATTCTGAGCGCCCCCGGCGATGGCACGCGGATCGAGATTGTTATTCCTTACCGGGTCGAGGCGGAGACCTATGGCATTCAGTGTCCTCATTGCTGATGACGAACCACTGGAGCGGGAGGCGCTGCGAGACATCGTTGATGGCGAGCAGAACTCGTCGATAGTCGTATACACCGCCCGCAGTGGAACGGAGGCGCTGAGCATTCTCGAACAGGAGACGATCGATGTGGCGTTCCTCGACATACGCATGCCCGGGCGGTCCGGCCTGGAGGTTGCCGAAGAGCTGCGTCGACGTGAATCGGAGATTGCAATCGTGTTCATTTCCGCCTTTGACTATTTCGAATATGCGCGCAGTGCGCTGCGCTTGCGCGCGGAGGACTACCTCGTGAAGCCGATCGAGGATGAGGTGGTCCGTCGAATTCTTCATCGTTTGGTTTCGCGCTCGCAGGGGGAGCGCGCGGACCGTTTCAGCGAAGTCGCCCGCTTTCTCGAACATGAGTTGCTGGACGACGTCATCAGTGGTGATATCGATCGGGTAGATCTGGCCCCCGCCTTTGAACTGTTAGGCTATGGCGACGTAACCGGCTCTGCGATTCTGGTGCGTCCTGATCTGTCCCAGTACCCCTTCACACTGGAGACCGATGCACAGCGTCGCACGGTGGTACACCGGGCTCTGCGCATCGTGAAGCGCTCCGTTGGCACAGTGACAGCGCGGTTCCTGGAGCGTATCCATCCAGATATCGGGTACCTTATCGCGCTTTCCTCCGATCGGTCCGGGGACCCTCCTTTTTTACCCGACATGATGGAGTCGGCTCGCCACGCTGCCACCGACCAGTTGGCGCTTCCGATAACGGTAATCGCTACTGACGAGTTCGAAGGAGTTGAGCAGATGAGCCACCTCATTCGCGACGCCCGCCGGAAAGTCAATAGCTTTCCAGAACCAGAAAATCGCCCCCGCGGACCGCTGGGAGTGCCACCGATTGGTCCAGCCGCCGGTAGAGAAGACGCCGCGGCTACCATTGAGCGGTACATGCTCAGGGCGCTTGTACGTTCCGATACTGAGGAAATGCGTAGGGCCAGCGAATCGCTGTGGGAGTTGTTGACCGCAGACGGTACGATCTATGAAGACCTGCCGTCTGTCCGCGACTATCTAACTCGCACGCTGGGGTTCCTCGTGCGTTCCGCCCGAAACCGGGGATTAGCCACGGAGGAGGAGCGTTCTCTCCTCCTCGCCGCAAATCACGCTACGCGGCAGGAATTGCGGGTGGCGTTCTTTGCCGAGACGGAGCGGCTGGTCTGCTCGCAGGCGCAGGCGCAGTCACAGTGGCCGGTGGATACCTTCTCCCGCCGGGTGGCCGACTACCTGAATAGCAATTACTACCGGGAGGTTGGGCTATCGGACCTGGCCGAGCATCTCGGCATATCAGAGAGCCATTGCAGTCGTGAGGTGAGTAGGCATTTCGGCCGTACGTTTCGGCGTATGCTCAGGGAGATACGTTTACAGGCGGCACAACAGCTCCTCAGCGACCCTGCCCGGGCAATCCGCGATGTGGCGGAACGGAGCGGGTTTCGTGACCCGAATTATTTCTCGCGAGTATTTCAGGAATCGTTTGGTATGACCCCCCGTGAGTACCGGGAACTGGTACTGTGAACGCCTGTAGTGGCTCTCTGGTGTACAAAAAAATCCAGAAAATAGCATCAACGTTTAGTGTGCGTTCCGCGAAACCGGTGGACCATGATGGAACAACCGCAAGGAGGTTCGTATGAAAAAGATGGGTTTCATGGTCACCATTATGCTACTGGCAAGTGGTATCGTCTGGGCCAGTGGACAAGCAGAGCCGGCAGAAGAGGCCGGAGCCGACCAGGAGCAGATCGTGCTGCGTCTCGGTGAAACGCACTCCCAAGACTATCCGACGACGCTGGGCGACCAGTATTTCGCAGATCTCGTGGAGGAGCGCACCGATGGTCGCATCAAGATCGAGGTGTTTCATTCGGCGCAGTTGGGTGAAGAGCGGGCCGTCATTGAACAGGTCCAATTTGGAGCGATCGACTTCACGCGGGTCTCGATCAGCCCCTTGGCGGCGTTCAGTGCGGGGCTTGATGCGCTGCAGATGCCCTACCTTTACAATAGTACGGAACACATGTGGCGCGTGCTCAAAGGCGACATCGGCGATGAGATGCTCGCGAGTGTCGAGGAAGCGGGGTTTGTCGGACTGGCATGGTATGAGTCCGGGGCGCGCTCCTTTTACAACTCAGTACGGCCGATCGAAAGCGTAGCAGACCTGGAAGGTCTGAAGATTCGCGTTCAGGAAAGCCGTCTCATGGTGGGACTCGTAGAGGCCCTCGGCGCTGTTGCCACTCCGATGCCGTTCGGCGAAGTCTACAGTGGTCTGCAGACCGGCGTTATTGACGGTGCGGAAAACAACTGGCCCAGCTATTATTCCACGAGCCACTACGAAGTGGCCCAATACTACACGCTGGACCGGCACACGCAGGTCCCCGAGATTCTCGTGGCCAGTAAGATCGTCATGGACCGGCTCAGTCCGGAGGACCAAGAGATCATTCGCCAGGCGGCGCGAGACTCGATAGATTTCCAGAGAGAGCGCTGGGCGGAGTTTGTTGCCGAATCGGAAGAGGCGATCCGGGCGGCAGGCAACGAAATCACCGAACTGAGTCCCGATGCGTTGGCCGAGTTTCAGGAGGCGATGCAGCCCCTGTACGACGGGCTGAGTGATGAGGCGATGGCGGTAGTCGAGCGCATTCGTGCGGTAGATTGATCCTTCATTTGAGTCGATACTTGTAGAGGCGACCCGGGACTGACACCGGGCCGTCTTTGTTTCGTGTAGGAGGGGAACGATGAAGGCGATCGGCCGATTGCTCATACGCTTCTTTGACCGCCTGTTTGCGTTGGCGTTGATTCTAGCTCAGATACTCCTTGTGGGAATGGTGGTGCTCATCACTGCCAACGTCGTCATGCGGTATGTGTTCAATTCCGGAATATTCTGGGCAGAAGAGATCTCCCTGGTGATGGCGGTGTGGTTCAGTTTTATCGCCATGGCGCTGGGCGTGCGGAAGAACCTACACATCAGTATTCACCTGTTTCGTGACCCACCGGCGTGGCTGGATAAGGCGCTGACCATTCTTAAGGGGATTGCAGAACTCCTTGTGGGTTACGTTCTGTTGCGATACGGGGCTATCCTCGTGCAGTTCACCAGTCGATCGATCATGCCGGCCACCGAGCTACCATCCTCCGTCCTATACGTAATTCTTCCCTTCGCTGCAGTTCTCATTATCTACGAGGCGGTGACCGACCTCCTCGGACACGACACCGACGCATCCGCCCGAGCAGCCGACCTTGCCGAGGAGCCTATCGATGCCTGATCTTTCGACCGCCTCCACCATACTGTTGTCGACGTTCTTCATCCTGCTGATCCTCCGGGTGCCGATCACATTTACCCTTGCCGTCTCATCCATCGTGACTGCCTGGTATCTGGATCTCCCCTTAATGGCGATCACCCAGCGCATGGTCCAGGGGGTTCGATCGTTCAGCCTGTTGGCCATTCCCTTCTTTATTCTGGCCGGTGAAATCATGAGCCGAGGCGGCATCTCCCGCCGGCTGATCGGATTCTCCAACGTCTTGATCGGCCGAATGAGAGGTGGTCTCGCTCAGGTCAATGTGCTGGCGAGTATGTTTTTCGGGGGGATCTCCGGTTCCGCCGTGGCAGACGTGAGTTCGATCGGAACGATCATGATCCCCGTCATGAAACAGAAAGGGTACGATGCGGATTACTCCACTGCGGTCACCGTAACCAGTGCCTGCCAGGGGATTATTATTCCGCCGAGTCACAACATGATCATCTACTCGCTGGCGGCGGGAGGGGTTTCGGTGGGACGTCTCTTTCTCGGCGGCTTCGTTCCCGGCGTTACTCTCGGCCTTGCGCTGATGGTGATCAGCTATATCATTGCGGTCAAACGAGACTACCCCAAAGAGCGCAAGTACTCTCTTGGAGAGGGGTTGACCGTAACCAAAGACGCGCTCCTTGGACTTCTCACCGCAGTGATTATTATCGGTGGAGTCATTTCCGGGGTGTTCACGGCTACTGAAAGTGCAGCGATCGCCACCGTGTACGCCTTCTTCATTACGTTTTTCGTTTACCGGGAGATCTCCCTGCGCGCGTTTCCGGCCATTCTAGTGAACGCCCTGAAAACACTGGCGATGGTGATGAGCCTCATCGCGGCGGCCAGTGCCTTCGGCTACCTTCTGGCCTTCTTGCAGATTCCAGCAAAGGCGACACAGCTACTGCTGAGTATCACCTCGAACCGAGTGGCGCTATTGCTTCTGATCAATGTTCTGCTGCTCATCCTGGGAATGATTATGGACATGGCCCCGCTGATCCTGATTACCACACCCATTCTGTATCCTGTGGTAGTGAGCGCGCTCGGCATGGATCCGGTGCACTTCGGAATCATGCTGATGCTGAATCTGGGAATCGGGCTGGCAACCCCGCCGGTGGGGTCAGCTATGTTTGTCGGCTGTGCAGTGGGCAAAGTCTCGATCGAGAAGGCCGCCCGGGCGATGGTGCCGTTCTATGTGACGATGATCGTGGTCTTGATGCTCGTTACCTTCGTCCCGCAGATCGTGATGTTCATCCCTAACTTGGTTATGGGGTGAACGACTATGACCTACGGGTTCGGGATAGTTGGGACGGGGATGATTGCGCGACACCACGCCCGTGCCCTGGCCGCGGTTCCGGAGGCGCATCTCGCGGCGGTTTTTAGTCGTGATCCCGGGCGAGCCGCCGCCTTTGCGGCGGAATACGGGTGCCGGGCGTATAGCGACTACGCACACTTCTTGGATGATGGTACGGTTGCGGTCGTTTCGGTGTGTACCCCGTCCGGCGCTCACCTTGAGAGCGCCCTGCCGGCAGCTCGTGCCGGGAAGCATCTCATAATTGAAAAACCGATCGAGATCACTCTCGAACGATGCGACCAGATTATCGACGCCGCTGAGAAGCATGGTGTGTACCTGGGAGGCATCTTCCAGTCACGATTCATGGGAGCGGCTCGTCACGTGCGCGAGGCTGTGGATGCCGGTAGATTCGGTTCGCTCGTAATGGGGAGCGCCCATGTGAAATGGTACCGCTCACAGTCCTATTACGACGATGGAGGCTGGAAGGGGACGCAGGCGATGGACGGGGGCGGCGCGTTAATGAACCAGTCGATTCACGCCATCGATTTGTTGCAGTGGTATATGGGGCCGGTGAAGGAGGTGCAGGCCATTACGGCAACGCTGGGCCACACCCGTATCGAGGTTGAGGACACCGCCGTAGCTTCGATACGGTTCACCAATGGAGCAGTGGGTGTGATCGAAGGGTCCACCGCTACCTATCCGGGGTTCCCGAAACGGGTGGAGATATCTGGTATCCACGGGTCGGCAATCCTTGAAGAGGAAACGCTCCAGGCGTGGAGTTTCGCGCACGAGACGGATCGTGATGCCGAAATTCGCGCCCGCTACAGCAGTTCCGAGAGCACCGGTGGTGCAGCCGATCCCGGTACGATCGGTCTGGAGGGCCATCGGCGGCAGTTTCAGCAGTTCATACACGCCGTGGATACCCGGAAGCCGATCGAGCTTGATGGCAGAGAAGCGCGAAAATCGGTAGCCATTATACGCGCGATCTATGAGAGTGCCGCCTCGGGTCAGGTCACGCCCGTAGCAACATAGCCAAAAGATCTTCCACCGGGATTGTGGCGATTGTCGTGGCTTGGTCACTCACGGCGTAGGGGAGGATCAGGTTCCCGTTGTGGAGAAGCGATCCGCAGCTATAGACCACGTTGGGAACGTAGCCGTTGCGTTCCGATCCTTCTGGGGCGATCAGTGGTTGGTCCAGGCGCCCGATCACTCGGGTGGGATCGTCCAGATCGAGCAAGACTGCCCCCAGGCGATATTCCCGCATGGGTCCCACTCCGTGGGTAATCACCAGCCATCCCGCTTCAGTCTCGATAGGTGATCCGCAGTTTCCAATCTTCGTAGACTCCCAAATTGCTGCCGGCTGGACGATGACCTGGGGATCGCTCCAGGTGTGGGGATCGTCTGAGAACATGATGAGAATGTTCTGGTTGTCCTGGCGGGAAAGCATGGCGTACCTCCCGGCGATCCGGCGGGGGAAAAGGGCCATGCCTTTGTCATGGACGGCGTTCCCCGCCAGAGTGAGGATACGAAAATGCAGGAAGTCCCGCGTTTCAATCAGTTGCGGCGAAATCGCGTGGCCGTTGTAGGCGGTATAGGTGGCGTAGTACAGCACGGAGCCGTCGTCCTCCACGAACCGCACGAAGCGGGCGTCTTCGAGCCCCTTACTCTCATTGGCCGAGACAGGGAAAATGGCGCGCTCGTCCACGGTGCTGGTGGAGGGAAAGTCGATGGCGTAGACCACCTTCTTGCGCCTGTACCGCGCACTGGGAGCGATTTGCGCGGCGCTCACAAAGCCCGAGGTGGGATCGATGGAGATCTCGCCATCGGCCGTGACGGTGCCGGCTCGGAACTCGATCGATGAGATGTGCCCTTCTCCCACGGCGCGCACACTCATGATAAAGCGTACTCCCCCCTCGGGGGCGTCGGACTGTTCCGGGTGCTCCAC